>JASJCY010000282.1 GCA_030065825.1 Nostocaceae cyanobacterium
TTTGACCGGGTAGAAAGAGACATTTTAGAAGTCAAATCAAACCTAAATTTATCTACAAAGCGAAAAAATGAAGAATATTAACATCCACTCTGTTGTAATTCTCCTTATGGTGTTGGGTAGCTTTGGGCTTGCGCTATGTGATGAGGAATTCCGTCCTATCTTTGGAGATTTAGCCAAGGTGGGGGTGGGTGGCTACCTTGGAAGGTTGTTACCGGAATTGGTTAAATAGGTTCTGTGGGGATTCAATGGAATTTGCCTGCTATCGACAATTTCAAGGTAAAGACCAAAGAAACCGGATTTATCAAAGAAAAATTAAGGTTTTGACAAGTTAACATTCCCAATAAACCCGGTTTCTGATCTAAGTGCATTCCGCTGTGCAGGGTAATTTATAGCGGTTTTCACTTAAGTAGAATACAGGATGAGTGTGCCCGTCCCAATTCTACCAATTCTGTTTGTATTGCATACCCTACACCGTAGACAGGTCGTGGCTTTTTTGTAAGTAGGCTACTTTACACAGAACACCTAATGGAGTATGCCTACAACTGAAATTCGCTATAATTTTTAGAACTATGAATCTTACCAATCTTGGAGTTCTCGTTCCACTTCTGTAACCACGTTGATTAGAGTACATAGACCAAAAACCAGTACTAGCACCAATAATGCAGATATCCCAACAATCGACCAAATCATATCTTTCCCCAATAGAGTACTGCTAGATGCACCTCAAATGCTTTTTGTCAACTAAATTACACTCATAAACACACATCTTGCATCAGGGTCAGAAAGCTCGGCAGCGCGTTGGACGGGTTTCGGTGACTTAAAGCGACTGCCTCGCTTTCTCCGTGCTTGTTGAAAATGGTGCAAGATATGACATAAATTTAGGACTTACGCAGCTGGTATATTGGTACTGTTTGTAGTCAGGATTTTAACCTTTGTTTGTTTTCAGTCCCTTACTACTCACTGGAAACCAAAAATTAACTTTTAAGTGTGACACTTACATAAGTCCTGAAACTATTATGTGATGCTTGTTGATTTCATATTCGTAATTCCTCATAATTAAATTTTCTGCTGATGAATTTACTTAATTATATTCACCATAGATGAGATTATGTGTTAATTTTTTAAAAAATAAATTTACCAAAAATGTAAATTTTTGAGAAAAAAATAAGTACCTGGACATAAATTTTGTGCATCCAATAAATAAATGCCAAAAATTTGCCTGTTCCTAAGTTTTGTCCGACTACTTAAACAGAAAAAATACGGATATTTTATTGATGATTTATTACTTTTTTATTAAGCAAAATTATTTAATCAGTGATATTAACTAAAATTTTAGTTAAGTCCTGTTGCTTCACATCTAAGTGTTACATAAATTCATAAACAGATTTTTGAATAGAGAGTCCAAAATAGCTTTTGTGACAAGTGTTTGATAAATATGCAATCCACAAACCGTCAGCTAAAAATGAGTGAATGCACCAACATAAATTAAGAATTGTAGTAATTTGAGGATTGGGAACCGCAGATATTCATATACTAAATATAGTTCTTAGCAGCAAGCGTGCATTATGCACATTGGAGGCTCCCAAATGGTTCATACTTACGAAGTGTTCGTCGATATTAAGGAATTTGAAAGCCTGACGAGCAATAGTTTTCACCAAGGAACAACCAGGTATGAAATCAATGCAGAATCTAAACAGTTAGCCGATAGCATGGCATTCGATAAAGCTAGAAGCGAACATCCCAAAGGAACTGAATACGACATTAGGGTGACAAGATTGCTTAAATAATCAATATGCCCATCCTTCGGAATTGGCATTCACCGCAATTAAAAACTTAATTCACTAATTTTAACCATAAAACCGCCCCCGAACAATCGGAGGGCGATTTAAATGCTGAGTAATTACCCATTTTCTAGACTCTCGACTCTCGTTACAAGGTTTTACCTTGTAATGTATTTGTTGGAGACTCTGGCTCCAGATTTAATGGCAAGCAGAGATGCGTTTCCAGGCAGCAGCCCAGAAACGAGTTATTTAATGCTAAGTAATTACCCATTACCCATTTGTATTGATTAGACTCTCGTTACAAGGTTACTCTCGTTACTCTCGTTACAAGGTTTTACCTTGTAATGTATTTGTTGGAGACTCTGGCTCCAGATTTAATAGGAGGCAGCAGCCCACCTTAGGATGCGTTTCCAGGCAGCAGCCCAGAAACGAGTTAACGAGTTATTTAAATGCTAAGTAATTACCCATTACCCATTTGTATTGATTAGACTCTCGTTACAAGGTTTTACCTTGTAATGTATTTGTTGGAGACCCTGGCTCCAGATTTAATGGCAAGCAGAGATGCGTTTCCAGGCAGCAGCCCAGAAACGAGTTATAGCGCTTTTCAGTTGAGTCCAATACACGAGGGAACCTCACCCCGTCCTGCGGACACCCCTCTGTTGCAAGTTCGGAGAGGGGAAGGGGGTGAGGTTCATCTGTATTCTATCCAAGTGAAAACCGCTATATTTAAATGCTGAGTAATTACCCATTACCCATTTGTATTGATTTGTATAATTTGTCTAATCTAGCTTGTACAGCCGGGGGTTTAGCAGTAAAATAAATATAAAAACTTCCAGGTTCTGCGGACCCCTTCAAAACCTTGGCATAGATATCTTCACTTCTCCATTGTGGGTCATACTGGGTCAAAAAGTTAAGCTTAATATTTGTCAGCGCTGAAGGTAGGGATTTATCTCCTACATTTTGAGAATCAACCTTTGCCCCCTTGGCTGAAAGTTCAACTAAGTTACCATTGAAGCTATATTCACCGATATTCTTGCCTTCCAGAAGTTGATATTCGATTGGTATTGCTTCATCAAGAGGAAAGAATACCTCTTCTTCGACGGACAAAAAGAGGTTGTATGGTCCGCTAATACCATAGACTTGATGGACAGTAATTGTTTGTTTAACCCCTTTCGGCTTTACTTGTCTTTGTCCGCTGATTTTTACAATTGACTCTACATCTTTTAAAGTAGATTCGGAAATTAAAATCTCACCTCCCATGGTGTAAGATTCGATGCGGTAAGTCAAGTTGACATCACTGCCAACAACACCATACTTTGTGCGTTTTTCAGAACCAATATTTCCCAAAACCACAAGCCCTGTGTTAATACCGATACCCATTTCTAGTTGCGGGAAGCCCAATTTTTGCAATTTTTCATTCACAGCATCCATAGCCAGTTGCATAGCCACAGCACAAGCTACAGCTCTACTAGCATCATCTTCCCTTTCGCTAGGAGCACCAAACAGAACCAAGATTCCATCCCCCATAAATTCATTAATGGTTCCTTGGTACTGGGTAATTATATCTGCCATATATTCTAGATAAATATTGAGGATACGAATCACCTCTTCCGCAGATAACCTTTGTGATGTGGCAGTAAATCCCCTTAAATCGGAAGTAAGAATGGTAATTTTTCGCCTCTGTCCACCTAGTTTTAAAGCTTCGGGACTTTCCAATAAATTGGCGACAATTTCATTGCTTAAGTAACGTCCAAATACCTGCCGAATCAGTTGATTCCTTGTTTCTAAATCTGTATTGGCTTGAGCCAAATCACGTGTACGTTCCTCAACCCGCAACTCCAACTCTTGTGCTGTTTGACGCAATCTACCAAACACCAAACTTAGTCCTAAAAGCCCCAGTAGAGATAAACCCCCTAACATCGCAGATGTAATCTGCAAATTTTGATCAGTCTTTTTCATGAAGCGATCTAAAGACTGAGTAATCGCCAAAACTCCCCGCACTTCTCCCACTCGCCAATCCTTCTTGGGACTGTCAGGGAGAGTATTGTGACAAGCAACACAGCTACGCTCCATAATAATCGCCTGCCCATATCGCCACAAGTTATGATTTTGTGATTTTTCCAGGCGATAAAATGTTGTCTGCTCTGGATGTTTTCTAAAGTAATTTAGAGCCTCCTGTTCAAACTCATTTTTGACACCACCTTCAGCTTTTCGCCAGGGAAAGGGGTAGTCACTATAGATGCGGACTGACATTCCACCCTGCTTTTGACTAATGGTTTGTCCCAATTCAATTGCATAGGTTGCAGGATTGGGAACAGCCTTATCTTCAACCAAGTAGTTGTTAGTAAAGTTAACACCGGGAATTTTTTTGATCCGATCTGCTGCTGTAGTACTGTAGAGTCTCCACGCATCCAAAATTGATTGAGCTTGCAATTTGGCATTCATCAGGGCTTGTGATTCAATTACCTTCATGGAAAGATGAGACATATTTGATACAGCCACACCCACTCCCGCGCAGAACAAGAGCATTAGAATCAGTACAGTCTGTCTCATTAGTAAACGAAAGAACCAATTCCAGACTGTAGAAATTAACCGACCCATTGTATCACCTCAATCATGTGACAATCTTAAATTAATAGCTCAGTAACATCAAGCCCAATAGACATCTGGTGGAAAAGAATGTAGAGACGTTGCATTGCAACGTCACCGAACACCCGAATTCATACTTCAAATCAGCAACGCCAAAAAAGTAAGTAGAACGATACAAATAAAGTGAGTAGCAGATATAGTAGCAGTTCTCAATCATTTGTGAAAAAAATTCATATTGTCCCAAACCTAGTAATGCCATGTCTTGCTGCATTTGAATACCCCAGATTTTCCACTTCTTAGAAGTCGGGGATCTAGTTTTTATTAATTATTTATGACTACTATAGGTAATATCAAGTCCCGCTAATTTGTTACCCTATAGAGTGATATGTTTTGCTACCATAGTTAACCCATTACCTATTACCTATTACTTATTACCCGTTACCCATTACCCATTCCCATTTATCTAGACCTATCTGACAAATGATTGACTACTACTATATAATTAGTAAAATTTACAAATCTCTAAATTAGAGACTGCCTCTAAACAAATGTTAGATTTGTAAAATGTGTTAGGCTTACCTAGCACAGCAGATTTTTGTAATAGTTAATTTTTATTGGCAAAATGATAAAACTAATGTTTCTAGGTTCAGGCTCGGCTTTCACAGTTGGAGCTGACAATTTTCAGTCAAATATGCTCTTAATAAATGAGCAAAATCAAAAACTATTGATTGATTGTGGTACAGATATCAGGCTTTCATTATATGCAGTAGGTTTGTCCTATCTTGATATCACCGATATTTACATTAGTCACCAGCATTCAGACCATATTGGAGGGCTAGAATATATAGCCTTTAGTAGTCTATTTGACCCCAGATGTAACAAACCAAATCTCTATTTAAGTAAAGACATTGCTAGTGACTTGTGGGATAGAAGTTTATCTGGTGGTCTGCGTTCTATTGATGGCGATATTACTAGTTTAGAATCTTATTTTCAAGTTAATAAAATTGAAAACAATGGTCATTTTGACTGGGGAGGACTCCAGTTGAATTTGGTGAAAGTGGTTCATGTAAATAATGGCTATTTTTTAATGCCAAGTTATGGATTATTTTTTGAAGCAAATGGAATTAAAGTATTTTTATCTACAGATACAAAATTTTGTTTTAACTACATAGGAGAATTTTATGAACGGGCAGATATTATTTTCCACGATTGTGAAACCTCACATTATCAAACCCCTGTCCATGCAGGTTATAAAGAATTGGTAACTTTGCCAGCAAGAATAAAAAACAAAATGTGGTTGTATGGTTACCAACCAGGAGCGCTTCCTGATGCGAAACAGGACGGATTTCGTGGTTTTGTCAAACGAGGTCAAACTTTTGAATTTTCGCCACAAAATTTAGACTAAAATTCCATTAATTCCCTATCTTGGTAATCAGGATACATATAAAAGCACACTGGCTGGTGCAGGTAGGAAATGGTGTAGAAAATCTTTAACTTTGGCAACAGAAAATGAGTATGATGATAGGGTAAGCATTGACACAATTGATTATAGTAATTGTATTCAAATGGTGCAAATCTTCCCATCTTCCTCTGATATTGAAGCCGAAGCCACTAAAGCTGCTGCTGGGTTTTATACTGAAACTGTTACCCCAGAACAGTATCCTGACTATGAATTTCTGTTCACCAGAGCAATTGAATTTCGCCAAGAAACCATTTATTTCATCATTGTAGACCGCTTTTATGATGGCGATTCTGCTAATAACGAAGGTCCCAACCCAGAACTTTACGATCCAACTCGGCAAAAATGGGGCAAATACTGGGGTGGAGATTTACAAGGAATTATTGATAAGCTTGACTACTTAAAAAGTATGGGAATCACAGCAATTTGGATATCTCCCTTATTTGAACAAGTAGAATCTTTACAATTTGATAATGCCGCTATGCACGGCTATTGGACTAAAGATTTTAAGCGTATTAATCCTAGATTTCTGCCAAAAGGTGAAGAGAATTCTTTGTTTAAATCCACCGCATTTGACCGTTTAATTTCTGGTTTGCATCAACGGGGAATGAAGTTAATTCTAGATATTGTTTGTAACCATAGCAGCCCTGATGTCAATGGTGAAAAAGGCAAACTTTATGATGATGGAGTATTAATTGCTGATTATTACAACGATGTTAATAATTGGTATTACCATAATCCCGAAATCAAAGATTGGGAAGATGAGCATCAACTCCTATGTTATGAAATGTCAGGATTGGCGACTTTTAACGAAAGCAATATTGACTACCGAAACTATATAAAAACAGCCATCAAACAATGGTTAGACAGAGGAGTTGATGCTTTACGAGTTGATACTGTAAAGCATATGCCAATTTGGTTTTGGCAAGAATTTATGAGCGATATTCAAACCCATAAACCTTCTGTATTTGTCTTTGGTGAATGGGGTTTTAGTAATCCTCAAGATGGGAGTTCCACTAAATTTGCCAATGAATCTGGAATGTCAATTCTGGATTTTGGTTTGTGCGACGCAATTAGAAAAGCTTTGGCTGAAGGATTACCAGGAGGATTTAACTTAATTCAAGATATTTTTAACCTGGATTATCTTTACAACACGGCTACAGAATTAATTACCTTCATTGATAATCATGATATGCCGCGTTTCCAAAATTTGAATGCCGATTCAGATATTTTGCGGCTAGCTATAGCCATGATTATGACTTGTCGGGGAATTCCTTGTATTTATTATGGAACAGAACAATATCTCTATAACAATACTAATGGAGGACATGACCCTTATAACCGTCCCATGATGGAAGGGTGGAACAGCGATACCCAAATTTATACTGATGTACAATTATTGTCAAAACTGCGACGGTTAAACCCCGCTGTATCTCTCGGTTCCCAGGTAGAAAAATATATCACCGATGATGTTTATTGTTATCTGCGACGTTATCGAGATTCCCGCTGTTTTGTAGCTATTAATAAAGGTGAACCAATTACTATTGATGTGGAAAATACGGAATTAGAAGATGGCGAATATAACTGCATCATCACCAAGCGTCACTTTGAAGTCAAAAATGGTAAAATCTTCGGATTACAACTGGGGAATAAAGAAATAATCATCCTCAGTTATATTGGGGAACGGGTAAAAGGAAAAACCATCGTCCGGGCACAAATAAATGGAATTCAAACTCAACCAGGAGAAACACTGGTAGTCACAGGGGATTGTCTTGAGTTGGGCAATTGGGATATTACTAAAGCTTATGCCCTCGAGTATATCAATAATAACACTTGGTTTGGGGAAATACCCTTTGATAAAAGTGCTGGCAAGGCGATCGCCTATAAATATGCTATCTTACGCAAAAATCAACCACCACTGCGGGAAAATATCATCAACCGTCGCTGGATTCTAGCCCATCAAGGCACCGTTAAATGGCACGATACTTGGGCTAGTCAATAAGTCTGTATTTATCCTTTCAAGAAACAGAGGGAACAGGGAATAGGGAATAGGGAGTGGGGATTCTAGTTACCAGCGTCACGCTGGTAATCAGGGTTAGTACTCGACCAAACCAAGATTGCCGGGTAAAGGTAGAGAGGGGGAAGAGGGGGAAGAGGGGGAAGAGGGGGGAGAAAAAACTTTGTTCTTTCCTTATTAACCCCGCATAGTTTACTTGGTGGAGTACTAGTGTTCTGTCCCATTAGTTTTGATGGCTAGTTTTATAGTCATATTTATATGACTTTGACTATTA
>JASJCY010000283.1 GCA_030065825.1 Nostocaceae cyanobacterium
CAAGCTACGGTAGTTGTACCCCTACTCCTTCGGAGAAGGCTGAGTCGCAAGCGACACGCTGCGCGAACGCCAACGGGGAAGCAAGCTACATGGGGGAAACCCCCAAGACCACACTACCTCACCGCAACGCGCTGTCTCACCATACGTATTTTGTTTACAGGTGCATTTGTTAAATTAATCGCAGCATTCAAATCCCGGTCTAGTATTTGTCCACAACTGCCACAATCATAGATTCTCCTCAAATTTCTCGGCTTTTTAGTCCTCCAAGTGACACACAGACAATAATTTAGGAAGAAAAAATCAAGTGTGGGATTTTCCTCACAAGTTTCTCATCTTATTTTCCTACAACTGTAAGTGTTATGGGGAGCGAATTTGTCAAGATTAATGCTGAGGTTCCAGAAAGCGGGTTTGGGGTTGGTGTATATGCTCAAATTTTCGGTTCTCCACCTATAAAAACCCCGTTTCTTTGATTTATAAACAGGCTCTAAGTTCATTGTAAAACTTTCTGTTTGTTGTTTGTCTATCTTGTACGTATTTTCAGCGGCTCATTCATAAAACTTTTCAAAGCTTTGGTTTACTTTAATTTTGGTGACTAGCAATGATTGAAACTAGAAACAAAAATTTAACCAAGCCGCCAAACCTAGAAATAACTGCAACTCCTAAACCAAGGGTGAGAAAAAAAATTATACCCTGGATTGTAGGTATTGCTGTTGTGACTGTTATTGGTGTGGGTGCAACTTATATCATCTCCCAAGTTCAACAACAAAGCTCTACACCAACTCCTGCCATTAGTGTGACTCCAGCAACTAAAGTAACTGCTTTGGGAAGATTGGAACCCCAAGGAGAGGTGATTAAATTATCTGTTGTTAATGCCCAAGATAGCCGAGTGAATAAATTGCTTGTGGAAGAAGGCGATCGCGTCAAAGCTGGACAAGTAATTGCTATTTTGCAAGGTATTGATAAAAAACAGGCACAATTGACAGAGGCAGAAAAAAATATCGCTGTTCAGCAGGCAAAACTGGCTCAAGTTAAAGCTGGAGAGGCAAAACAGGCGGAAATTGCCGCTCAAGAAGCCAATATTGCTCGTATACAAGCACAGCTACGCACTGAAACTGCTGAGAAAAAAGCAGCAATAGCTCGTACTGAAGCTGAGTTGCGCAATGCCGAAATTGATTATCAGCGCTACGAGTTTTTGTCTCGAGAGGGAGCTGTTGAAACTTACAAACGAGACGACAGACGAGAAGCTTTAGACACTGCTCGCGCTCGACTCGATGAAGCTAAAGCCCAACTGGCATATACGGAATCAACCCTGCAAGAGCAAATCCAGACAGAAAAGGCAATGCTCACAAAGCTGAGGGAAGTACGTCCTGTAGACCTACAAGTGGCGCAAGCACAGGTAGAGCTAGCTATCGCCAAAGTCAAGAGGATTAAGGCAGAATTAGATGATTTTTATGTGCGATCTGCTGTAGCTGGTCAAGTCTTAAAAATTAATACCCGTGTGGGTGAGCAGGTAAACACCAGCCAAGGGATTGTGGAACTGGGACGAACTCAGCAAATGTATGCGATCGCCGAAGTTTATGAAACCGATGTGGGCAAACTACAAATCGGTCAAAAAGCAACAGTAGTCAGCGAACATGGTGGATTTACAGGGGATATACATGGAAAAATTGACCATATTGGCTTGCAAATCAAAAAGCAAGACGTGCTAGCGTCCGATCCCGCTGCTGACAAAGATGCTCGGGTGGTAGAAGTTAAAGTCCGTCTCGATCCTGAAGATACAGTCAAGGTAGCAGGACTGACAAACCTGCAAGTCCGCATCACCTTCGATCTCCATTCCATAACAGGCAGCAGCGATGTTTCCCAGGCTACACAGTAGAGGGTTTAAGAGATGAAACTACCTGCACCCAAAACTTTTTTCAGTAAATTGTTTGCGGAACCCCCCATAGGCTGGGCACAACTTAGCCATGAAAAAATTCGCCTATTAGTGGCTTTGTCTGGAATCGCCTTTGCCGATATTTTGATTTTTATGATGCTGGGGTTCAAAGATATGCTTTTTGAAGGTTCTACCTTCGTTCACAACCATATCGTTGCAGACTTAGTTTTAATCAGCAACCGCACTAAAACTTTACTTGAACATAAAACTTTTTCCCGGCATCATCTGTTCCAGGCATCTGCTGTGGATGGAGTCGCATCTGCTAGACCTTTGTATTATTCTTTCGGTGAATGGGTCAATCCCTGGACAAAAGGCATGACCAATGTCGCCGTTATCGGCTTCGATCCGGCTCAACCCGTCTTGGATTTGCAGCCGGTGAATCAACAGTTGGATCAAATCAAGCTGCCTAATGTAGTTCTGTTTGACAGCAAATCCCAGATGTTTGAGACAGGACCGGTAGTTGAGTCCTTTACCCAAGGAAAAACCATTACCACAGAGCTATCGGGACGTAGAATTAGGGTGGGTGGTATCTTTACCCTAGGCAGTGGTATTTTCGTCAAAGGACACATTATCACCAGCGACTGGAATTACCTGCGTCTGTTTGGTCAAGACACCCTCGATAATATTCCTTTAGGACTCCTGCAACTCAAACCCAATGCAGATCCTCAAGCTGTGATCAAGAATTTGCAGGCAAGCTTACCCAAGGATCTCCAGGTAATGACTAATCAGGATTTTAAGAAACATGAACTAGCATACTGGAATAGCGTGCCTGGTGGCGTCATTTTTAATTTTGGTGCCATTATGGGCTTTATTGTGGGGGTAGTGATTGTCAATCAAGTACTGTACTCTGATGTCAACGATCACTTACCTGAGTATGCCACCCTAAAAGCGATGGGCTATTCAGATATAAGCCTATTGGTAATTGTTTTCCAGGAAGCGATGATTCTGGCAGTTTTAGGCTTTATTCCCGGATTTGTTTCTTCCATTGGTATGTATAGACTACTGGCGAATCTCACCAGCATCCCCATTGCTATGCGCTTGAATGTGGCATCCCAGGTGTTTCTTGCTACTTTTGTTATGTGCTTGATTTCGGCAGCAATATCTATCCGCAAACTACAGAATGCCGATCCAGCAGATGTGTTTTAGTAGGGGTGCTGCGGCTTGCCCCCTCAAAGAGTTAGGAGTTAGGAGTTAATTTTCTCCCCCCTCTCCCCTCTCTCCCCTCTCTCCCCTCTCTCCCCTCTCTCCCCATTCCCTATTCCCTCTGTTTCGGGAGCAACTAACCAAAAGGCAAGGTACACAATGAAACTACCTGCACTAAAAAATTTTCTCAGTAAACTGTTTGCTGAACCTCCTTTAGGTTGGGCACAACTGAGCCATAACAAAGTTCGCCTTCTAGTTGCTATGGCTGGAATTGCCTTTGCCGATATTATGATTTTTACCATGCTGGGGTTCAAAACGAGCATGTTTGGTGGTGCCACCAACCTCCACAAACAACTTCGCGGAGATTTATTTATAGTTAGCAGCCGTGCTGAATTTCTCGCCGATGGTCAGACATTTTCTCGCCGTCATTTGTACCAAGCCGCAGCCGTAGATGGAGTTGAATCAGCCAGCCCTTTGTATTTTTCTTCTAAAGCCTGGGTTAATCCTTGGAACAAGAAAATCACTAATGTAGCTGTAATCGCTTTCGATCCCGTCCGTCCGGTAATCGATTTGCCGGAAGTTAAGCAGCACCTAGAACAAATTAAACTACCTGATCGAGTCCTGGTTGATCGCCTATCCCACCCTAATGTGGGTCCGGTACCCGAGTACTTTGCTCAAGGAAAAACCATTACTACTGAGATATCCGGACGCAGGATTAAGGTCGGTGGTATCTTTACCCTGGGCAGTAGTATTTTCATAAACGGGCACATTATCACCAGCGATTGGAATTATCTGCGTCTGTTTGGTCGAGACAGTATCGATAATTTGAGTCTTGGTATCCTTAACCTTGAGCCTGGTGCAGATTTGCAAACGGTAAAAAAGAATATCCAGGCACAGTTGCCCAATGAAGTTGAAGTGATGAGCCATAAAGAATTGATTGCATCTGAAGAAGCCTTCTGGGCAGACGAGCCTGGTGGTATACTTTTTAACTTTGGTGTTGTAATGGGATTTATTACCGGAGTTGTGAGTGTCTATGAAGTGTTGTATACGGATGTAAACGATCACTTAGCCGAGTATGCCACCCTCAAAGCAATGGGATATTCAGATATAAGCCTTTTAGGCGTTGTTTTTCAGGAAGGAATTATTCTCGCCGTGTTGGGGTTTACTCCTGGATTGATTGGTTCTATGGGCATATATGCCCTGCTGGGAAAGATGACACGAATACCAGTAATAATGCGTACTAATGTAGTTTTACAAGTATTTATTATAACTCTATTTATCTGCTTGATATCGACGGCAATTGCCATGCGGAAACTCCAGTCTGCCGATCCTGCGGATGTGTTTTAGTTAGGAGGCACAAAGTTATGATTTCCCCTCACTCCTCATCTCTCCACTCCCCCCATTCCCCATTCCCTATTCCCTATTCCCCCATTTACCATGTCTACTGAACCTATCGTATCTGTTCGTGACCTTAACCACGCCTTTGGTAAGGGTGAATTACGCAAGCCTGTTTTGTATGATGTCACTTTAGATATCTATCCTGGCGAGATTGTAATTCTCACAGGACCATCAGGGAGTGGAAAAACGACATTGTTAACTTTGATTGGTGCCTTGCGGTCAGTACAACAAGGAAGTCTCAAAGTATTAACCCAAGAACTGAACGGTGCTAACAAAAAGCAATTGGTACAAGTTCGCAGCAAAATTGGCTTTATTTTTCAGGCGCATAACCTGCTAGAATGTCTAACTGCTCGGCAAAATGTCGGCATGTCTCTACGCTTGCATCACCATATCCCTTTCGAGGAACGCACGACTAGGTCTATGGCGATATTAGAGGCTGTGGGACTGGGAGACCGAGTGAATTACTATCCTGATAATCTCTCTGGTGGTCAAAAACAGCGGGTAGCGATCGCTCGTGCTTTGGTAAGCGAACCATCACTGCTGCTAGCGGATGAACCTACAGCAGCTTTAGATAGTAAATCCGGTCGGGATGTGGTGGAAATCATGCAGCAATTGGCTCAGGAACAGGGATGTGCAATTTTATTAGTCACCCACGACAACCGCATCCTGGATATTGCCGATCGCATTTTGCATATGGAAGATGGTCGTTTGGCAACAGATACGGCATTGCACAGTTAAAAAAAGATTCACAATAGTAGGGGCACGGCATCTACAATTTCTCAGTGTATAGAATAATTTTACCAACGCCGTGCCCGTGCCAACGCCGTGCCCGTACCAACGCCGTGCCCGTACCAACGCCGTGCCTGTGCCAACGCCGTGCCCGTGCCGAATAATTGATTTGGCGTTGCTGTTAGCGCTGCTTGGCGCTAGCCATATCCATGTATGATGCAGGATGTTGGGTTATGTCCAAACTCTTGTAGAGATTGGCACTTGGTAGTCTGGAACAGCCAGATTCATACTTCAATTATGCAACGCCATTGATTTTTTGGTCTTACCTCAGTCAAGAAGAAACCCGGTTTCCCAAAACAAAAAGTAAATCCTCACATTTTCTTTGCAAATGGTGCAATTTTTCAATTAAAGTTTGTTTTCATACTCAAGACCCCAGGCACGCAAACCATATTCTCGTAGAGTAATTTTACCGTCGTTACTATTACTAATTATCAGTTCTGTAGCTGAAAAAGGAAGGAATCTCACATAGTAAGATTTTTCATCTTTGACTGCCATGTAGCTAATCCAAGCATCATCTTTATCAGAGTCAACTTTCGGTATTCTGGCTGCTGGTACACCACTTAACTCTGTGACTTCTTTTTGGTTGTCGTAGATATTCATGTACCGCTGTTTGAGACCGTAAATTCTCACAGTTTTGGCGTTGGTAGCAAAATGTACTAAGGTTTCTGCATCTGTAGTATTTTCTTTGGGTGGGGTTTCAGACAATTTGATGACATCATCTCGTACCCAACCGATGTTATCAAATTGTTGTCCATATTTGATTTTGTACCAGGTATGGCTATCACCAGAAGGCTTTTCCTCATCAATAACTGTGACTTTGTCTCCCACATTTCCTTTATGGAGAATGCTGTAGTTAAGTGAGGGACCTGAGCGAATATTAACCCTAGTTATGGAACTATAATTACTCTTGAGAACACCAGACCTGTTCAATACAGATGGTGTAACGGTTGGTTGATTTTCAGCAGTCATTACGGTTCTCCTTGGTGTTTTTGGTGAGGAAGTAAGATTAAAAACTGGGTTTGTGGTAGTTGGAATATGCAAGATTTTGGTGCTAATTCGAGAAAAAACCCGGTTTCTCTACCAACAACTCTCACTTTCTATTTTCCGTAAAAATGCAGTGTATAAATTTTGAATAATTATTAAAATTTTCCGGTGTCAAGAAAAATCCCTATTTGGGAAGGGTTCTTGTGCCCTTTTATCAAAGAGTGCGATCGCACAATAGGGGAATCAAACTATGATGATTTTAGGGAACACCAAAAAATAAATTATCTGTTAGGAACACGGTATCCATAACTCTCTGGTCTAGTAGTCCACCACACCAACTTTGCCGGGTAAAGGCAGAGAGGGGGAAGAGGGGGAAGAGGACTTTGTTCTTTCCTTATTAACCCCGCATAGTTTACTTGGTGGAGTACTAGTAACACGTCTGTATTGTAGGGGCACGGCACCGGTAATCTCTCGGTTTATAGAGTAATTTTTCTGACGCCGTGCCCTTACTAGAATAGGTTACCTATTCCCGTTTTTGGGTGTAACTTATTTTACGCAAACGACCGATGTCCCAGAAGCAATTGTAACCGTAATTTGCGCCGCAAACCATCGCAGTCACAATCTTGCTATGTCAGGAAATCATGATAAAAAAAATTCCAGGGCAAGGCTAGGGATAAATCAATTATAGCAGTAAAAACGGTGTTGTAAACCCTAAAATTCCGTGAGCCTCAAAATGAAAATGGTTATCATTATTATAAAATTGGGCATAAAAATATGATTTTTGGTAATTGTAAGAAAAATTTACAATGCCTGTGTGTACACAATTTGAGATTTCCCCTCTCCGTAGCGAAGCCTCCCAAACAGGTAACCATCGCAGTCACAATCTTGCTATGTCAGGAAATCATGATAAAAAAAATTCCAGGGCAAGGCTAGGGATAAATCAATTATAGCAGTAAAAACGCTGTTGTAAACCCTAAAATTTCGTGAGCCTCAAAATGAGAATGGTTATCATTATTATAAAATTGGGCATGAAAATATGATTTTTGGAAATTGCAATAAAAATTTACAATACCTGTGTGTACACAACTTGAGATTTCCCCTCTCCGTAGCGAAGCCTCCCAAACAGGTAACCATCGCAGTCACAATATGACTATGTCAGGAAATCATGATAAAAAAAATTCCAGGGCAAGGCTAGGGATAAATCAATTATAGCAGTAAAAACGGTGCTGTAAACCCTAAAATTTCGTGAGCCTCAAAATGAGAATGGTTATCATTATTATAAAATTGGGCATGAAAATATGATTTTTGGAAATTGCAATAAAAATTTACAATACCTGTGTGTACACAATTTGAGATTTCCCCTCTCCGTAGCGAAGCTTGCCAAAGGTCAAACGGGAGTCCACAGTTTGTTAAATTTGCTGAAAATAATGGATGAACAATGGCTAAAAGCTTCTCTAGTGTTCTGTCCCATTAGTTTTGATGGCTAGTTTTATAGTCATATTTATATGACTTTGACTATTAGACTGGGACTTATAGTCCCAGGTGGGTGTGATGGAAACGGGAACAAAATTAATGGGACAAAGCACTAGTACTCCACCAAGTAAACTATGCGGGGTTAATAAGGAAAGAACAAAGTCCTCTTTCCCCTCTTCCCCCTCTCTGCCTTTACCCTGCAAAGTTGGTGTGGTGGACTGCGAGTGTATTGCACAAAGCGTGAGAACCGCTATCAAAATAATACGGGAGGATGAGAACCCCTGCCTTTTAAGGAGGGTGCGACCCGTTCGCCAGAAATGAGTAGAAATATTCAGGGATTGGCGGCGAGTAGTACACAAGGAATGTCAAAACATTCCAATCTGTACCTTGACAACTTGTTATTCGTGTAGGTGTAATTCCTACCTCTTGTGGT
>JASJCY010000284.1 GCA_030065825.1 Nostocaceae cyanobacterium
GCTTCACAACCAATCTGACACCTGAATTATAAAGTTTGATGAAAATTTTTCAAAATGGTACTTTCTTTTCAATTAACCATCTATTTGCTGTACTTCTCTGATTTTGCGCTCACGAGATTTGGGGGTTTACAGCCCTGTATTTTATGCTAGTATGAGGGTATTCCTTGGTTTACCCTGCAATTTTTTATATCAAGATTTGCTGACATAAAAATATTATCGTTTTATGAGGAAAACTTGCAACTTTCCGGTAATGGGTAATACCAATTTGAAAAAAGAATGGGACACATAATTGATTGGTAGGGTGAAGCATATCATATACCCACAGGCTAAAGCCTGGGGCTATACAAACTAAGCCTGCCTGCGCATGCTAATTATATGCATCTTCATATGAAAACGGTATAAAATCATCTTCATCCAAGAGAGCCATTTTCTCCATAATTCGGCCATAGATTGAAATCGCTATCTCTGGTGTTGCTTTATCTTCAAATACCGCTTGAGCAGAAACCCAACAAATATCGAGAGTATCCGTAACAAAAATTGCTGCATCGCGGACATTCCTTAGGATTAGATTTTTTTGAATTTCCAACTTCTTGTCAAAGGGATTAGTTTGAAAGTAGAAGACAATTTTTTAACTCGTTTCCAGGCTCAGCCTGGAAACGCATACACCCGAGGCTCTGCCTCCAGACTTAAGGGAGCGCTCTAAAATAATTCATTACAAGGTAAAACCTTGTAACGATAGACCCAGAAAGCTAGATTTAACAAGCTTCCCCTCTGACACCTTAATTATAAAGTTTTATTAAATTTCTCAAAATGGTACTTTTTTCTCAATTAACCATGTATTTGCTGTATTTTTCTGATTTTGCGCTCACTAAATTTAGGGGTTTACAGCCCCGTATTTTATGCTAATATGAGGGTATTCCTTGGTTTACCCTGCCATTTTTTATGTCAAAATTTGGTGACATAGCCAGATTATTCAGAGGATAACCGATGACTATCTTCCTAATTTATTGGGAATACCTTCACAACCGCTAGGAATGGTACTCCGGGTCTTTTCCCCACCCCAAGCGCAGCAATAGTAACGTGCAGCCTCAGACATGCGTGCAACATTGCTCAAGTCTGCATTTTCCACCACTGCACCAGTATGTTCCCCTGTTTGATAGTTTGGAGGTTCTGTACGGCTGCGGGGTGATGCTGTTTCCAAGGAGCCGTAAAATAGACGGGTAGCGTTTAAATCTGCACCATTGAGATTAGCCTCGTATAGGATAGTGCGGGAAAGATTGGATTTAACTAAATCACACTTACTGAGATTAGCTCGTACAAGGTTAGCTTCGCTCAAATCAGTCCAGCGTAAATCTGTACCGGAGAGGTCTGTACCTGCGAGCATCACCCCTAAATCAATGACACGCACTCCAGCAAGACGGTCTTCAGCATAACCACCGCTACCATCAAGAATAGCTCTACCCAAATGTCCATCGCGTTTTAGGGGTGTGAGCAACTTAGAACGGGAGAGAAAACGGAGAATTTTTGCCTTACCACTACCATCTACACTGCTGAAAATTGCTGCTGTTCTTCCTTCTGCTAACAGACGTTCTTGGGGCCAGTCTTCTAGTAGTCCTTCTTCATCTAAAACTAAATCAGAAATACCTTGAAAATAAGAATCTATCGTCTGCTGTTGAGTAATAATATTTTGCTGGACGGTGAGTAGGTTTTGTTGAATTGTCAGGTCTTTAGAAATAACGTACTGCCTGTAAGCAATATAAACAGCAATAATCGCAATTAAAATTTGTCCTAAGGCACCAAACCACTCCGCTAGGGTTCCCGAAGCTTCCCAGTTAATCTTGCGTCCCCAAGCCAGGAGGATATTACCTATACTCGTGAATTGAATGAAAGCAATGGTGCTGATAACTAGCCCTACCAAGCCAATTAACAGAGTTCTTTCTGGAGGTGCAAACCACTCCTCTACGACCTCCTGTAACCAAGGTAATAAGATTACTACGGATAAAAACAATGTTACCACAGTTCCGGAAATGCCCAATAAGGAGTTGTCGAGAATGATTCCGGTAAAGGTAATAGCGATCGCCACCAAAGTCATCAACAATGCCCTTGGGGTTACCGTCACAGGGACAGAATGGGTTTTGAATATGGAACGGGCTTGTTTTAGGGTAGCTGTATTTTCCTCGGATTGTAGGGAGCTAATTGCAGCTAAGGCTTGTTGTGTAGCCAGGGTGTCTGGAATTAGCCCATTCTCACTTGCACCGTCAAAGTCATCTGGTTGCAAGTTATGTTGTTGTAGGGGTTGGTTGGGTGAGTGGGAATTAGATTCGATGCTCATGTATTATATTGTGCCCCACAAGGTGGATATCAGCGAACCGTTTTTAGTTCTCGGTTATAGTTCCCCATAACTCTACTTCAATTGACATCCAATAACTGGGAGTAGGATTAACTAGAACACCGTAACTGTGCCACTGAGCGCGAAGGTTAGGTAGGTGTGTGGTAGTTCATTCTTTGTGTTCTTGGTAATCTTCGCAAGATTCAACTTCCAACTCCCAGCGATGAGCATCCCGTTGTTTTAGAGTTTCCATGATATGCAAGGTTGTTTTATCAGATATCTCCACACCCACAGCTGCGGCTAAATCTTCAACCACATTTTGTTCGGGGGTAGGATTGCTTCCACCAACCCCTTCTTCTCCTCCCACTTTAGCCAGATATTGATCTGCATCCAAATCACCTCCAGTAGCGGATAAATCTGAACCCACTGAACCACGCAACCGATGTAAGGCTCTTCCTAAACCGGTATCCCGATCTGTTAAACCTTCCCAAATAGGGGATCTCATTGCTCGTATTTCTGGAGCAATTTGAGTTAACTCTTGCTCATTTATATCTTCTAAAATCCAGTCTTCTTCAATTCGGTCTTCTAGACTGGAATCTTCAGTTTCAATATCTGGAGTCTTGTACTGTTGAGGTACGATTTTTTGATCAGATTTTTTGTTCATCATAATAATCCCTCCCCACTCAATAATTAGAGGAATTGTTGATATGCATAGGATTCCTATTTTATTGATGAAAAAGCTCAAGATTATATTTTTCCTTTAGTCAAGGATTGAGCCTTAGTATATTTAGCCAAACTCAAATGGGATTCCTATATGTTTATATTTCTAGTATATGACGAAATTCTTTGTGAGTATAATGAAAATAAAATAAATGATTTCTTGTGCTTTAACATTAGAAATCCAACAGGGCTTTACTTGATGCTAACCTAGTGCAACTCTACTCAAGAGAGCATATTTTATTTCCCTACTCACACCCAGGCTAGGGTAGACTTAGGTAGAGAGAGTCTGGGTTGACACAGAAGTTACTCCCTATCTACTTTGAATCACCAAGACATCATCTGTGCAACACAGAACTTACATAAATCGCTCATATCTCATTAATCTACCAAGGGAACCGGTTCCAACAGTCCCCAGGCGTAAATTCCGCATTTGCCCTTCGGGTATCTCCTCCAAAGAGGCTACACCAACGCCAGTCGCTTCAACTTTGGAGGGGCAACGCGCTGTCTCACCATGCGTATTTTATCTAAAGGTACATTTGTTAAATTAATTGCAGCAAGCACCTCAAGACGAGAATTATACACAAATCGAGAAAACCCAACACAACCATTGAGAAAAGAACGTTGCTGATTATTCAGTTTCAGTAAACCACAAACTTTTGGGAACGAAGGTAAAAATAGGGGTTTCAGCCTTCGTGTACAAGGAGAAAAACAGCATTCGTTTGAGAGCGATCGCATTAAGGTAAAAGCGCGGGATTGTCTGAAAAGCTAAGAATCTTCGTAAACATGGTATTGATTTTGCTGATGCAGTATAAGTGTTTTCCGATGATTTTGCCATCACTATCCCAGATGAACGTTTTGCAGAAGATAGATTCATTACAATAGGAATGGATGCTTTCGGTCAAATTATAGTTGTTGTTTATATAGCAATCCCAAATCATTTGTGAGAAATAAGAACCCCGACTTCTGGGAGAAGTCGGGGTTCTGGGGGGAGCAATTCTCACAATTCAAATAGGATTGCTATACCTATCGTGGTGATGTAATCCGTCTGATTTCTGCCCGCAAAGCTACCCGTTATGAGCAAAGGCAATATGAAGAGGGATAAATGATGAAAGACGAATATGATTTTAGTCAAGGTACACGAGGAGCAATTGAACCAATACCACAGGGTAAAACTCGCATTACTATTCCGTTGGATGATGATGTTTTGACATGGTTCCGGGAACAAGTTCACCAAGCAGGAGGGGGAAATTATCAGACGTTGATAAATGAGGCATTGCGTGATTATATTCAACAGCAACGCGAACCTTTAGAGGAAATATTACGGCGAGTTTTGCGAGAGGAACTTGGACGAATTGGTAAGTAAAGAAATGGAAGATAAATTGAGAACAGAGTATGACTTAAAAAGTCTACAGGTGAGAAGGTTAGGTGCTGGACGTAAGAGTTTTCGTGGCGTAACAGTTCGTTTAAAACCTGATGTTGCAGAAATCTTTCCCAATGCTGACGCAGTAAATAAAGCGCTACGGTTTTTAATCAGAGTGATGAAAGAAAATCAACTTTCTGCAGGTAAATTCCAAAATGAAACATCATTATAACAGACAGACTAAGTATCTTGTTGGTGATGCAAATAGTTGTTAAGGGGCTTATGGTAAATGGATAACCGACAGCAGGTGATAAGACGATTGATGGAGATATGATTTTGATAGTACAGGCTGAAATTTTTGGTATTTCAGATGTTGTGATTGCAACAACAAATGGAAATCATATTCTTTTTTCCTCATTTGGAATTTCCTCGTTCCTCCTTTTTAACTTTTTCCCAAAACTCGGTAACTTTGTCAAAAAAGTCAGCAGACCATTTTTATCCAAATTTATTAATAAGGTTATTAATAGTAATATCAAGAAGATAACAAGACCTACATAAAGACACTCAACCCTAGTGAATGAAATGTTCCAAATAGAAAAGGGAGATACAAAATATAGATAAAGATACTCAACCTCACTGAATGAAGTTCTCCAAATACAAAAGGCACATAAAGATAAAAATATACAGGTTAATCCAAGTGCTAAAAATATTAATGTTAAGCTGTTTTGGTCTGTGCGGAGTCTTGATTTATTTTTTCTCAACTTTTGTATTCTTGTTTGCCATGAAATATCTTTTTTTTGTTCTGCCTCATAAAATATCTTCAAGTAGGTAGATATTCTAACAGTTGAAATAAGTGAGGCAGTAACCAACATAATTGAAGACAAAATTATTGAAAATGGAAGGAGAAGGAGAAAAGGTAAACCTAGTTCTTTTGAAAGTAACTTACTAGGGTTTAGTCTTAACAAAATTTAGCCTAGAAGAGCAGCTGTACTTGTAATACAAATATTCAACACCAGATACACTTTATTTGTATTTTCTGAAATCTCCTTGTACAACTGATCGTATTCCATTTTTCTAAAATCATCTGACATCATGAGGTATTCCTTTTAGATATATAAGATTCAAGTAACTTTCTTTTAAATAAGTATTTGCTTTCTTT
The DNA here is from genome assembly GCA_030065825.1 of Nostocaceae cyanobacterium. GTDB lineage: Bacteria > Cyanobacteriota > Cyanobacteriia > Cyanobacteriales > Nostocaceae > JASJCY01. Next base: position 5,569 of record JASJCY010000284.1, read on the forward strand.
TAAATAAGTATTTGCAATTTCTAAATAAGCAAGTCTGTAACAAGAGAGTGAAACACTGCATTAGTCCAACCAAAACCCTCTTGATTTTTGTATCTATCTGTCAATACTTCATAAGTTCCACGGTCAACATCATCTTTTTCAAAAAGTTTACCAGTCTTTTACCTGCTTTTTCTACGAAAACTGTCCTTATAGTAACCTGTATCAGTATTTTGGTGTTATGCTAGCTTGACAACATGACACAAAAAGTAAATATTAAGTAGGGTGTGTTAAGGCTACTTAAGGATTTGAAAATTTGAGAGAATGAAAAATAGTCTTAACGCAGCCTACCATTTTAGGTTTAGTTTATAAATTATCTCTAAGGATAATACAAAATATGAATGATAATAACTTGCTCTCACGGATTACTTTTGACAAAAATATATTAGCTGGTAAACCAATAATAAGGGGTATGAGAATATCAGTAGCGATGATTTTAGAATTATTAGCTAAAGGTGCTAACAAAGAAGAAATTTTCTAAGATTACCCGGAACTAGAACCAGAAGATATTCAAGCTGCTTTATTCTATGCTTATTCTCTGGTTTCTCAAGAATAACTTTTTGATAGAGTAACTAATTCTTAAACAATTTATAAAGTAAAAATCAAATTACTTTAGGGTGTGTTAGGCGCATATTTCAAGATTATTAATCACGAAAAAAATTATCAAAGCGCCTAAATTATTAATTACGAAAAAATTATCAAAGCGCCTAACGCACCATGTTATATAGCTACTACTCTGACAAAAATAAATTTGCATATTAACATATAGCATCCTAGCCCTATATGAAACCCTATATGGGTAAATAACCTATTTTGGGTTTATCCTATATTAGGTTCTAATATCTAAATTAATTCAACTCTGCTGTTTCAAAGGCAAATTAAAGTGCCTAAGTCTGTTTTTAGTGCAAAATATAATCAGTTTCGTATACTACTTATTGAGGCTAGAAAAGCAGCAGGAATGACTCAAACAGAGTTGTCAACAAAGCTGTACCGACCCCAATCTTATGTCTCAAAATATGAACGCGGAGAACGTCGTCTAGATGTAATTGAATTCTTAGAAGTCGCTGAAGCATTAAATATCAATCCCACAGCTTTTATTGAACAACTATTAAAGCCAGAAAAGGAGAATTAGTTATTATTATTCAATTTACCGATTTCAACGGTGCGGAAACGGTTATCACCAGCAATTACAGCAATGAATGGAATGAGATTACCACCGTTCTGAGTGAAATGTCTTTACACATCAAACCTTCAGATCAGTCAGGAATTCAAGGTAATCCAATATTCGATCCAGTGGGAACAAATCAATATATCAAAGCTAATTTATTACAGTTGGGATGGCAAGCAAACATTCCCATTCCATCAGAATATAAATTTTTGGGTACAAATATTGATTTTGCTAAAATTGGTGTGATTGTTGAAATTCAATTCTCTAATTATCCTTTTTTGTTAAACAATACTTTGCGTTCAGAATTGTTTTTTAAAGCAGGGATTATATTTGCCGGAAAAGCAACTCAACTTGTGGTTTTAATTACAAAAGCTAGAATGTTTCCAGCTTCTAATAGTACACTTTATTATGAACAAGCTGTTCAGCAGTTAACAGCATTAACTAAATATAAAGTGTTTGATGTCCCAATTCGACTTGTAGGATTATTTGAACAACAAAATACTACTATATCCGTCACATGGACAGTCTATTCATCAGCGAGATACTCTAGAACAGTTCAAACTAGAAATATTAGGCAATGCCAAATTATACCGGGTAATTCTGTTAACAACCGTTGTCGTCTTCACATAATTTAGCAAATGTTTTTTTAGTCCCATAAATTTAGTTCAATCTGTTCACCGTTTTTAGTTGATAATTTGGTCTTTTTCCCATTGCCATTTAACTTTGGATCTACCGGAATTTCTTCTCCGCGTAGACTATTTGCAAAAGCAGTTTCTTCGTAAATTAATCGCTCTTCCATTGATTGCAAATGATATTCTTCTGGATATATCTTTGCTTTGCTGCGTTCAGATGCTCTTTTACCTACTTGTACGTCAAAGTGGAATTTATCAATAGCTTCTCCTGTAGTTTCTACATAATCTCGCAGAGTTTTTAAGTTAGGAAAATAATTATTTTTATCTGGTTTTTTACTCAGACGACGCAATGCAACTTGATAATATTTTGGTTCTAATTCTGACCCGATAAAATATCGTCCATAGTCTTGAGAAACAACTGCCACTGTACCCGAACCCATGTAAGGATCAAAAACAATTTCACCAGTATTTGTTGTACCTAAAATAATTCTGGCAACTAAATCTTCTGGAAATTGACAAGGATGTATCGTTTGCTCTTCATGATTGTGTTTCACATTTCGGAATAACCAAATATCACCGGGATTTTTACCGTCGGGATTACAAGAAAGTTCGCCTTTACGACTTCCTCGATAGTGCTTTTTATTTTGATATTTTTGCGGCACTCTAATCGCATCTAAATTAAATGTATAATTATCAGATTTGGTAAACCAAAGAATAGTTTCATGTCGGCAAGAAAACTTTTTTTGAGCATGAAGCCCATGTTGTCTAGCCCAAATAATCCGGTTACG
>JASJCY010000061.1 GCA_030065825.1 Nostocaceae cyanobacterium
TTTCCCTTATGGTACTCACAGATGAAAAAGATGGGATTTCCCTGGCAATAAACATATATTTTTCGCATCAAAACGAAATTACGTTGTTTTGAGTCTCTGTATTCCAGTTTTTGATGTCATTTAGCAAACGAGATTTTTAATTTTCGTAAGTACTGACATGGATTTGGAACAGAAGGAAGATTTTCTTATTGGGGGGATATATAAGGGGAAGGTTTTATCGAACTCTCAACCGAACCTTCTCAAAACCATAGCGCTATAGTTTCCCTTATGGTACTCACAGATGAAAAAGATGGGATTTCCCTGGCAATAAACATATATTTTTCGCATCAAAACGTTTCGGACGTTGTTTTGAGTCTCTGTATTCAAGTTTTTGATGTCATTTAGCAAACCCAGTTTTTCATTTTCGTAAGTGCTGACATGGATTTGGAACAGAAGGAAGATTTTCTTGTTGGGGGTATATATAAGGAGAACACTTTTATCGAACTCTCAACCGAACCTTCTCAAAACCATAGCGCTATAGTTTCCCTTATGGTACTCAGAGATGAAAAAGATGGGATTTCTCTGGCAATAAACATATATTTTTCGCATGAAAACGAAATTACGTTGTTTTGAGTCTCTGTATTCCAGTTTTTGATGTAATTTAGCAAACTATATTTTTGATTTTCGTAAGTGCTGACATGGATTTGGAACAGAAGGAAGATTTTCTTGTTGGAGGGATATATAAGGAGAACACTTTCATCAAACTCTCAACCGAACCTTCTCAAAACCCTAGTGCTATAGTTTCCCTTATGGTATTCACAGATGAAAAAGATGGGATTTCCCTGGCAATAAACATATATTTTTCGCATGAAAACGAAATTACGTTGTTTTGAGTCTCTGTATTCCAGTTTTTGATGTCATTTAGCAAACCCAGTTTTTCATTTTCGTAAGTACTGACATAGATTTGGAACAGAAGGAAGATTTTCTTGTTGGGGGGATATATAAGGAGAACACTTTCATCAAACTCTCAACCGAACCTTCTCAAAACTCTAGCGCTATAGTTTCCCTTATGGTACTCACAGATGAAAAAGATGGGATTTCCCTGGCAATAAACATATATTTTTCGCATGAAAACGAAATTACGTTGTTTTGAGTCTCTGTATTCCAGTTTTTGATGTCATGTAGCAAACTATATTTTTGATTTTCGTAAGTGCTGACATGGATTTGGAACAGAAGGAAGATTTTCTTGTTGGGGGGATATATAAGGGGAAGGTTTTATCAAACTCTCAACCGAACCTTCTCAAAACTCTAGCGCTATAGTTTCCCTTATGGTATTCACAGATGAAAAAGATGGGATTTCCCTGGCAATAAACATATATTTTTCGCATGAAAACGAAATTACGTTGTTTTGAGTCTCTGTATTCAAGTTTTTGATGTCATTTAGCAAACCCAGTTTTTCATTTTCGTAAGTACTGACATCTATTTGGAACAGAAGGAAGATTTTCAAAATAAGAATTTACTCAAATCAAATTCCTCCTCTTGTTCATCACTTTGAAATCGTTCAGCACTTAAAATCAATAAAAGACGTTCTGAATAATCAACAGCACCTCGTAACTCAGTTTGTAATATTTCCAAACCACCATTTGCATACTCTTCAAAAATATGGTTTCGCTGAACCTCATACTCTTCTTCCATCAGCGATAGCATATTTATATCTTGAGTCTCAGTCACTCCCAGTAACTTGATTAACCAATCATGTCCCATGGATGTAAAATACTCCAACCGAATCGGTGCTGGTTCCCGCTTCGATATCTCCCCCAAAGGAACCCGCTTATTATGCTTCGCACCCAAAGCAGCAGCAAAAACAATCGCATCAGCAAAAGTTGCAAAAGGACCAGTACCCCCATCTATTGAAGTCAAAGCCTTAACCAATCCAGCCTTATCCTTCCCAACCCTAATTCTACCAGTCTCAGCCATAACCCCGATAACTATTTTGTGACAATCTTAACCCAACACCTTCTTCTTTGTGTCTCAGTGTCTATGTGTTCACTTCCTCCTACCTCCACCACTAAACAAACAAATCATCCACAGACATAAACCATCCTGGTAAAGCGGGTTCCGCTGAGGCAACCTCACCTCGACGATAGACTTGCGGTTCTTCCGGATTACTGGCACTATAAACCCTAACTACCTCTTCCCTGAGTACATCTACATCCCACACTACCAATGTACCTGCTGCAAAATAATCACGACGCTTCGCAGCCATATCCTTCTCAGCTTGAGTTCCATAATCATTCTCACTTCTTACCTCCGCAGCAAAAATAGGAGAACCATCCAAGAACTTTCCACCCGTAGGTTTACCAATATAAAATGCAGCATCAGGACTAAAAGAACGACGATTAGGGAGATTGACGATAAACCCAACATTATCAGGTAAAGCATAGCCGCTTTTTGTACGGGGTTCATAATCCCGCAGACTCACATAAATCTCACCACTCGCACGTCCTGGTAAAAATCCCGTAGGAGACATTAACACCAATTTTCCATTCACAATTTCCGCTTTGCTATTGTCAGGTAAGCGGTATAGATCCTCAATAGTAGCATCAGCTTGTATACTCATAAAACTAATTCTTGCAACCTTTGAAACCTATTTATAAATAAAAGCGCTTATACCAAAGAATTCGGGTTTCTATGGGTGGAAAATCGAAAATCTGAGTATTTACGCTAAAATAAACCCGGTTTCTAGACCCTCACGCAAGTTTTATATTTATTGTATAAACACCCTCTTACAATTCACAATCCAAAATCTAAAATCCAAAATTGTATAACTCCTGAACCTCCACCACCACCTCAGGAAAAGCCACCAAAGAAAACCTCCCATCCACACCTAAAGTCATTTGTTCCTGATAACCACTATCCCTCGGTTCCCGAAACACATAAACCTGTCGTCCATTCACATCCAAAACCAAATATTCCAAAATATTATTCTTCCCATAAATACGCGCTTTTTGCTGCAAATCCTTACTTAAACTCCGATCCGCAACCTCCACCAATAAAAAAACATCATCCGGAGTTGGGTGTCCATCCAGATATTCACGAGAATCAAAACGGACAACAGCGATATCAGGTTCCGGTTCCGAATTGGGACCAATAGTAATAGGTAACTGAACCCGAATGTCTGCTCTATCTGCCAAAATACGGCTAAGATATTTCCATGTACCTTGCACAGTAGCAGCATGGGGGGGTTGTTGCGGACTCATTGCTAATATCTGTCCTTCCAGTAACTCAACCTTATCCTCCTCCGTCAAAATATCAGCAGCAATCATGCGGTGATAATCATCCACAGTCCATAAATGTAAACCCGTCGTAGTCATAACCCACCACTCTCCTTAGACTCTCTACATCCCTCTTTCATTATCCCTCCGTCCTCACCGTCAAAACCTGGGGAGGAGTAGAATCAGGAGGATAAATAAAATCCATCTTTACCTTCCGCTTCTCACCCGGTTCCATATTTAACTTCACCAAAGCTTCCCCTGGTTGTCCCCGTCGTTGTACCAAATGCACATATCGAGTCTGATTTCTTCCCCCATCATCGGTGTAACTTAGCCTCACCGTACCCCGAAAAAATATCTGTTCCACCCCAGGACTTAAAAACAACAACCTATCCGTTCCTCCCTCATCCTTCAAAGGAGTTTGCACAGATATTGTTACCCTCTGCTTCTGATTCGTATTATTCCTTAACGGTAAAGTCAAATTATATTCCACTCCATAATTACTGTGAGCAAAATAAGCCGTATCAGGATATCTTCTTAACATGGTTGCACTTTGAATTTGCTTAGTCCCCAAAGTAATTAAATGCAACGTTCCCAACACATAGGAAAAAGCTTTCCCCCGCTGGGGAATCCTCAAATCAGACACATTGGAATTATCCGTCAGCGTCCCTTTCCACTCCGAACCTTGAGAAACACCCGCAACCCGACTAAAAACAGTAGGTTCCCTGGGAGGATCTAAAGGAGTAGGAACCGGGTCGCGTTTTTCTGCCAAACTGCCTCTATCTAGCAATTCTTGCCATTCTGACAAACTCGGTGGATTAACGGCTTTCTTGGCTAAATTCGCAATATAAATCTGACTATCACTCGACAAGCGCATCATCACCGTGCGACCATTAGAAGAAGGAGCCTTTGCTGGTATTGGTAAATTTACCAACATCCGACTACTCCTGGCTGGAATCACCAACTTATCAGGAAACTTATCCTGTTTTACCCCCCGTAACACATCATTCATCGTCCGACTACCAGGACCCGAATATACTTTTCCCTGAGTATTTTCTACCATATCGGGTAAGGATATAAATGGTGCTTCTGGAGTAGAAAGATAACTCGCACCCTGGAGAACTTTCACCGTTACAGGTTGATTATTCGGATTATGTACAATTATCCCTTGATAAAGAGTCTTTGAAGATGAATTTTCCGAACGAGCTATATGATGGGAGAAGATATCAAAACGTCCCTGGAATCCATAATTCAGGTGCGCTGACGGTACTTTTTTACCCTCTCCTGGAAAGGTAGAAAGTAAAATTCCCTCACTCATTACCAACTCCGGACTATTACTATTAAATGTGGGGACGCTATTCAAACCTCCCGGTAAAGAACGTACCTCTTGCGGACGTACCTCCACCCCTGCTATATATTGTGGAGGCACCGTGTAAATATTTAATGCTCGACACATCAAAGCCGCAACTTCCCCCCTAGTAGCACTTTGGAGAGGTTTGATTTGCTTCGGGTTGGGATAGTTGACGACGATACTATTAATTGTTGCTTTGGCGATCGCATTCTTGGCATAGTTAGGAATTCTTCCCGCATCGGTAAAGTATTTTTGTAATGTCTGGGTTGGGTTAGAAACTCTAGGATAATTCTTCCCCCCAGCAACTACACCGATAATTTGAGATCGAGGAATTGCTTGAGTTGGTTTAAAAATGTTATTGGGATAACCCGCAAAAAATTCCTTCTGATAAGCCAGAGAAATCGCTTTATAACCCCAGTAACTACTAGGTACATCCTTAAAAGCGATCGCACTGCGTTTGATTTTGGCATCAGGGAAAGCATTTAACATCAACACCGCTGCTTCCGCACGGGTTACAGTTCCTTGGGGACGAAAACTCCCATCCGGATATCCACTGACTAACTCACGTTCCCTCAACTCCTGAATACAATCCTGACCCCAGTAATTTTGTGTATCTGTAAAAGCGTAAGCACTAGTAGTTGATAGAGTTAAAACCCCAGTTAAAATAATTTTTAAACCTAATTTCATAAATAAACTTTAGTATCAACCAAAATCCTTGAAGAATTTTTGGTTAAAATTGTGCCATCCTAAATAGGCAACAGGGAATTCTCTCCTTTCCCTCGTTACAAGGTTTTTCCCTCGTTACAAGGTTCTACCTTGTAATGCATTCCTTGGAGGTTCCGCCTCCCATTCCTTCCTTTCTCTCGTTACAAGGTTCTTCCCTAATTCCCTCGTTACAAAGTTCTACCTTGTAATCCAGTTTCCTTTTCTTAGGCTGGAAACGAGTTCATCCAATGGTTTGAGCATTCCCATCTCATAACTCAATTGTAAAATTTGATTACAATTGCAAAAATGATGTTTTTCTCGCAAATCATCAAATTTTTTCAAAATTCTTTCAGCCTCAGGGAACGAGATTTGAGGGTTTACAATCGCCAATTTTCTGCTATAATTAGGGTATTCGGTGGGTTACCCTGCCATTTTTTTATCATGATTTGTTGACAAACTTATGTAATCGTTCTATAACATTATTTCTTCATAAGGTTTGCAACTTTTTTTTGAGAGTCCAATTGTAAAATTTGATTACAATTGCAAAAATGATGTTTTTCTCATAAATCATCAAATTTTTTTCAAAATTCTTTCAGCCTCAGGGAACGAGATTTGAGGGTTTACAATCGCCAATTTTCTGCTATAATTGGGGTATTCGGTGGGTTACCCTGCCATTTTTTTTATCATGATTTGTTGACAAATGTATGTAATCGTTCCATAACATTATCTCTTCATAAGGTTTGCAACTTTTTTTGAGAGTCCAATTGTAAAGTTTGATTACAATTGCAAAAAAAGATGTTTTTCTCGCAAATCATCAAATTTTTTCAAAATTCTTTCAGCCTCAGGGAACGAGATTTGAGGGTTTACAATCGCCAATTTTCTGCTATAATTGGGGTATTCGGTGGGTCATCCTGGCATTTTTTTTATCATGATTTGTTGACATATTAATATAATCTTTTGATAACATTTCTCCAGAAGATTCCCGACTTTTATAAAACGCAAGAGGCTGATAATATCTCACTCCTCGCTGATAATAGATTAAGAGGGCTTTACACTTCTTAATCGTTTACAACTGCGAGAATAATGGCTAGAGATTTGCGGGGATTCATCAAATTACTGGAAGAAAAAGGACAATTACGGCGAATTACAGCATCAGTTGACCCAGATTTAGAAATTGCAGAGATTTGCAACCGGATGCTAGCTAAAGGAGGTCCGGGGTTACTATTTGAGAATGTCAAAGGTGCATCCTTTCCCGTCGCTGTGAACCTGATGGGGACAGTAGAAAGAATTTGTTGGGCAATGAATATGCAGCATCCCTTAGAGTTAGAGGAATTAGGGAAAAAGCTGGCGATGCTGCAACAACCAAAACCACCCAAGAAGATTTCTCAGGCGATCGACTTTGGCAAGGTTCTATTTGATGTAGTCAAAGCCAAACCGGGACGAGACTTTTTTCCCCCTTGTCAACAAGTCATTATTCAAGGGGATGATTTAGATTTAAATACGTTGCCTTTAATACGTCCATATCCAGGAGATGCCGGAAAAATTATTACCTTGGGATTAGTAATTACCAGGGATTGCGAGACCGGAACCCCAAATGTAGGGGTGTATCGCTTACAACTCCAATCAAAAAATACCATGACCGTACACTGGTTATCAGTGCGGGGTGGTGCGAGACATTTACGCAAAGCAGCAGAAAATGGCAAGAAACTAGAAATTGCGATCGCTCTCGGTGTAGATCCCCTAATTATCATGGCAGCAGCTACACCCATCCCCGTAGATTTATCAGAATGGTTATTTGCAGGTTTATACGGTGGTGAAGGAGTAAAATTAGCCAAGTGTAAAACCGTAGATTTAGAAGTACCTGCTGACTCAGAATTTGTTCTAGAAGGGACAATTACCCCAGGGGAAGTTTTACCCGATGGACCCTTTGGAGATCACATGGGTTACTACGGTGGTGTGGAAGATTCCCCCTTAATTCGTTTCCACTGTATGACGCACCGCAAAGACCCAATTTATTTAACCACATTTAGCGGTCGTCCTCCCAAAGAAGAGGCAATGATGGCAATAGCTTTAAACCGCATTTATACCCCTATTTTAAGGCAGCAAGTCTCGGAAATTGTAGACTTTTTCTTGCCTATGGAAGCTTTAAGTTATAAAGCGGCAATTATCTCTATTGATAAAGCATATCCCGGACAGGCAAGACGTGCTGCATTAGCATTTTGGAGTGCCTTACCGCAGTTTACTTACACCAAATTTGTGATTGTGGTAGACAAGGATATTAATATTAGAGACCCCCGTCAAGTGGTATGGGCAATTAGTTCCAAAGTTGACCCCACAAGGGATGTATTTATATTACCAAATACCCCCTTTGATAGCTTAGATTTTGCTAGTGAAAAGATTGGTTTAGGAGGAAGAATGGGAATTGATGCAACCACAAAAATTCCCCCAGAAACCGAACATGAATGGGGTGCAACATTAGAGTCAGATCCACAAGTAGCAGCGATGGTAGAGAGAAGATGGGCAGAGTATGGTTTGGGTGATTTAGAGTTAGGAGAAGTCGATCCCAATTTGTTTGGTTATGATGTGAAATAAATTTTACCATCATTTTTTGTAACTTCTACAGTATCTTTACTGTTGAATGAATAATTTTTTACGTCGTTATCCTCAGAATTCTGAGGATAGCGATGACAACAAGTAAAGAATACTACCTTGCCCTTCTTGAACAAATTCGTTGGACTGGAAAACCACAATGTCCGTACCTGGTTGACTGACAAAAGTTTTGGAAGTGTTGAGATTTCGTAGGTTGGGTGTCGTCCCTCCACCCAACGCAATCGGTTGCGGTTGTTGGGTTACTCTGCGTAGGTGTAAGCCTTCTCGTAGAGTGTAGACACGGAGTGGCTTCTGTAAGTAGCCGCTGTTGCGTCTACATGCTACCCCTCCGGGGAAGCAAGCTACAACCCAACCTACATCAAAAATATTTGTCACTCAATCAGGTGTCCATACTGTGAGTCAACTAATTCTGGAAAACTAAACAATGAAAACAGATACCAATGTAACGATTGTTTTAAGAAGCCAAAGACAGTATTTAATCAACATTTTATATTCTTTTATAGGATCATGTTGATTCAACTCATGCAATCTATCAGGGTTCAAGTATTTATCTACCTCGTCTAGACTTTTGTATTTTTCCCGTATTGTCTTGAGAGTATATGCAAAATTGCGTGATTTCTCTAAAACAGGTATGATTTCCCCCTTGAATCTGTCATCAAATTCTCGATTGTTTTGTATATCAGATTTTATGTCTTTTAATTTCTTAAGAAAGCCTTCTATGGAAGTTTCTTGTATCTGATAACTTGCACCAATGTCGTTTAACACACATTCCCACCTCGAAATAAATTTCAAGGAACCAATAAACCAAGCACGTTAAAACGCGCTCTCATACCTTTCCCAGTCTCATTTATCAGACTTTGTTTATCAGCCTGGGAATTTATTCCTAGGTGGACATTTGGACTAATTGAGAATGGTGCAAGTTATCAGTTTTAAGGTACTTTGTTTTTAGCCCGCAAGAAGATTGCAAGGTGGGAGAAGATGACGAAACAAAGGTTGTAATTCTGGATTCACGCCGGTTCCATCAATCCTTTTAGGGGTTGAGAAAATTCCGCCTTTGTGAGTCCCTGACTTTGAACTAAGACACCAAATCCACCCAGTCCCAGAGGATCTAAAAGTTGGTGTAATCTGTCGCGACGATGCAACAGTTGAGATACAGATGTTTGTGTGTGGGAGAGGGCTGCAATGCGATCGCCTAACCCCAAAGCCATCAAAAATAAAGCCTGCTGGGTAAAACCGACTTTAGTTAATCCCCAGCGATCGCCCCATTTTTCCAAGGCTGTAAAATCAACATGAGCGGTGATATCTTGTTGCCCAATATTGATATAAGGGTCATTATGGCGTTGATGCTGCCAGTAGCACTGTAAAGTCCCTTGGGAGCGCCTAGGGTTATAATAACGGCTGGCAGGATAGCCATAATCTATTGTTAACACATAGCCTCGTTGCAAGCAGTCCCCTACTATACTTAACCAGTCTAAAGCTGCTAAATTAATCTCGCTGCGGTATTTGTCTGGGTAATTACTGATATCGATTTCCACTAAATCAAAATATTTAACCAGTTCGGGTGTAGAGGGTTCCGCTGTTATTTCTACAAATTGTCTGTGTGGACTGTTTTTAGAAGCATTAGGGGGAGTTGTCACATAAATTTCCTGGAGTTTACCAGCTTCTAGTTGAAATTGATGCACTGGTAGGGCATCCACTAGTTCGTTAGCAAAGAAACAGCCCACAACGGAGTTAGTTGGTATTGTTTCCAGATTGCACCAAGTGACTGTAAATTCTTGTAAGCGCTGCTGTTGCAGGTTTTTCAGAACAGGTGATTTTTCAACAATTACATACTCTAAAGCAACAAAAAAATCTGGATACTGTTGCTGTATATACTTTAAAATATCAAATGCTAGGTATCCTTGCCCAGCTCCCATTTCTATCAGTTGAAAGGGTTGGGGTTTCCCTAAAATTTGCCACATTTGTACAAATTGCTCAGCCAGCAACTCGCCAAAATCAGATCCGAGGTGGACTGAGGTGAAAAAATCCCCCTGTTTGCCCAAATTTATCGCCGCAGTGGCATAGTAACCGTACTCAGGGTGATATAGTGCCAAATCCATATACTCGGCGAAATTGATGCGGTTTTGAGGGCTGTTAAGGATGCGATCGCTTATAACTTTACATAAGGCTAAATTAGAATCCATATTTGAGTGGTAATTACCCATACGAAACAAAAACAAAAGCTAATAGCTTCTGTCTCATCCTAGTGAATTTGAAGGGTAACAGATCCCCGACTTGTGCCAGGATACCAATGGCAAATAAGGGGTATCGCCCCTCACATAATGATTTTTTGCCATCGCACCAGATGTAGAGACGTAAAATTTTACGTCTCTACCAACCAATTTGTGGGTAAATGTAGACGCGCTATGCGCGGCTTTGAGTAGAGTGGGGTCTTGCACCCAATTCGCCAGCAGCATCCTTAAAGAAGTGAGGGATCTAAACAGAGTTAAATGCTATCAAAAAATATCAACGAGACGATACCCACGAGTGTACAGGGGAACCGCACCGCTAGCATTGTTTTTTGCTCTAGCTTCTTCCACAGATTCATCAAATACAATTAGTCTTTCATTGCCAATCTTGAGCCAATCTTCATAGGGTACGCTCATATCTTGTTCTATACCACCAGTGTTTGGGGGTACCATTGCCCGGTATTCTGCGTTAAATTTTCTGCGAAAACGAAAATCAACGGAAATTCTCACTCCTTCAGATTTGCGTCTGACGGTTTGGTGAAGTCCCCGGGCATCGTTAAAGTACATTGTACCGTGTTGTAGTTGTGCTTGGGTGTAGGAAACAACCATGGGGATATCTTTACCTTCATCAAAGTCGGACATGACCCGCATTGCTGACAATTCCATTTCCCGGGGCATTTCTCCGGCTTCGATGGTAATATTTTCGATGTCACCAAACAATGGCAATACTACTACGGTAGCATCAGCGGGGACACCTGCCCAAACATCACTGTGGCGTTTGCAACTGGTAAAGGGTAAACGTAAATTTTCCGGATTGGTTTTTCCATAAACCATACGCAGGTTTACGGGCAAATCTACGGCATCAATTAAATCATTTGCTCCCAATCTATAGAAAGCTTCGGCAATACTTTTTTGAAACAAGTTAAATGCTAAAGTATGCTCCCGTTTTGGCATTAACAATCCAGTACCAGTATAGTTTGCCAAACTATTTCTAGCTTCCAGCAATTTCTGGAGCATTTCTGCTTGGGAAGGAATGATGGGACTATTCAGACAAGCGCAGATATAATTAGCTGCTGCAAATTGAATTTGTTGGAATAATTCTGGCTTTAATTTATGTTCAAAGAGTAATCGATATTGGTGTTTAGTAGCCATTTTATCTGCCAGTTCATTGAATAGGCGATCCCCAAGTTCTGAGTATAGGATTGCTTGCTGATATTCTGACTGTTTGTGCAGAGGTGATTGTGTTAATAATTTTGCCATTATTTCTCTCCAAGTTTTTCTGAAAATTAAGAAGTTCTACTTGGTAGAGCAATCCTGATATTTCTAAGGTTTCAAAACACCAATGTTTTTGATTTTGATAGTCAAAAATGCTTGTTTTTAGGCGTTTCTCGGATTTTTTTTGGTTAATTTACCCCAATAGTTAAGCTTTAGAACATCGATGAGGTAATTAAATTTAATTACAAATTAACAATGGATATTCTCTAGAGACCTCAGCAAATATACGGTTTTGAGTATGAAAATAATTTTTTATCATCTCTATAAGCTTTACTCGTATTTTAGAGGAATCCGGTTTGATTTCTGAATATATTTTTAGGAAGAGGAAACAGGGAAGTCTTAATAGGGAAGTCTTAATAGGAAACTCTTAACAGGAGACTATTAAACTGTTCCACATTTAAATTGCATATTTAGTATGGACGGGCGAGACGCCCATCCCACAAGAAACGGATGGTTTTTGTTTATGCAAATTAGATATGTTTTAGCTTAACAGGAAACAGAAAATATACTGATTTACATTAAAAAATCTCAGTACACTTTCTGTTCCCTGTTAAGAGTTCCCTGTTCCCTACCATCACGAGTAATTTTACAAATCAAACCGGATTCTTATATGAATCAAATTACGTATATTCAACATTAATTATCATCAAAACAGTTGTTACATTGGATGTTAATTAATTTGACAAATTCTCAAATTTATCGTGAGCAATTTATCAACATTTAAAATTATCATCATTTGAAATAACAACAGCAATATAAATATGTCTAGATTGACTAATAAGGACTCAACAAAAAATCTTTACAACAATACAGCACCAGAGTGGATTAGAGGTAAACCAAGTTCACTTTCAGACTTTACTGCACGTCCTTTTATTCTGGAAATGTGTGAACCAGTTGCACAACAGCACATACTAGATTTGGGTTGTGGTGAAGGCTATTGTAGCCGAGAATTACACCGACGGGGTGCTGCACAGGTTTACGGTATTGACCTTTCTGAAAGTATGATTGCAGCAGCACGCTTGCAGTCAGAAAAAGATAATCTAGGTATTGATTATCAAGTTGGTTGTGCTACGAATCTCCAGCAGTTTGAGGATTGTAAATTTGATTTAGTGGTTGCAGTTTTCCTTTTTAACTATTTAACTACAACTCAAAGCACACAATGCATGAGCGAAGTATTTCGGGTTTTACGTCCTGGGGGTAGATTTATTTTTAGCGTTCCCCATCCATGTTTTCCCTATATGCGAGAACCAGCTTATCCCTTCTATTTTGAAGTTAAGGAGAAAGGCTACTTTAGTCAGCGCAATCAGCAATTTCCCGGTCGAATTTGGAAACGAGATGGTTCTTCACTCAACGTGCAATTAGTTCATAAAACCTTTGAGGACTATTTTAATGTTCTTCAAAATTCTGGGTTCAAAAATATGCCTAGATTACGAGAATTACGGGTAACAAAGGAACATATTACTCTTGATGAATCATTTTTCCGTCCTCTGTTTGACTTACCACTTCATTTAGCCATAGAGGTTTATAAATGACTATTTTAACTGGAAATTTTCATGATTCTTTGCGTAGTATAACCCAGAATCATCCCCTGTGGAATCACCTTTTTCTCCAACGTTGTCGTAATAGCGAACTCTCCTTACAAGAAATACGCATACTAGCAGTACAGATGTATAACTTCTGTAAAAACTTTAATCGTATTTTGGCTAGTATTTTATCTTGCTGTCCCGATGAAAATGCCCAGATAGTTATTTTAGAAAACCTATATGACGAAATGGGACAGGGAAATTTAAATAAATCCCATCCAGAATTATTTCGTCGATTTACTCGCGCTTTGGGTATGGACGATGAAACTTTGGCTGCACAAATTGTCACACCTGAAACTCGCACCCTGATTAATACTTATCTGCAAATACCCCATAAATACGGCTATTTAGCTGCGGTAGCTGCTGTTTGTTATGCATCAGAA
Organism: Nostocaceae cyanobacterium; assembly: GCA_030065825.1. Classification (GTDB taxonomy): domain Bacteria; phylum Cyanobacteriota; class Cyanobacteriia; order Cyanobacteriales; family Nostocaceae; genus JASJCY01. Next base: position 13,387 of record JASJCY010000061.1, read on the forward strand.
GGGATTGTTAGTTCTTTGTACTCACAACTTTATAAAGGAATTAATGATGCTGCAAGTTTATCAAAAGATAGCTTGATATTTTTTGAACTTCATATTGATATCGATGATAGTCATGCAGCAAACTTAGCAGCAGTCATAGAATCTACCATTTTGACACCAGAAGCAGAAAACAATATCAAGCAAGCCATTACTGAAGTCATGGACGCACGACTGCAATTTTTTCATGGAATTGAACGTCAAATATCTGATACTCAATTGTCTATTAATCCATTGTGCTTGGTAAATACATAGCCATAATCACCATTAATTCGTGAAAATACTGATGCAACTACGGCAATCTTAACGATTAAAATAAGATCAGGATTTCTTTATATTCCTTTTCCATAAACTCTTTATCAAGGAAATTTAAATGTTTCTGAAGATAAAATACCATCCCCAGAAAAACTTTGTCTATTTTATTTTCACCTTAAATTTCTTCAATTTATGATATTTAATCATTGAATCATTCTGATTTGTTGTTCATATTTTGCACCATGATCAACAAAACCAAAAACCCGACAGTCGAAAAAGTGCGGGTTTTTTCAACTAGGTGCATTTCAGTGTATTTGACTAACTCAACAGTGGTGCAGTAGGAGAATTTAATTTTATGTACGGATTAGTAAATAAAGCAATTCAAGATTTAGTTTGTAGTCGCTTTGGCAAAGATAAATGGCAAGAAATTAAACAGAAAGCCGAAATAAATGTAGATATGTTTGTGAGTATGGAAGGTTATCCTGATGATGTTACTCACAGATTGGTAAAAGCTGCTAGCGAGGTTTTAGAACTATCTCCCCAAGCAATTATGCAAGCTTTTGGAGAATTCTGGGTTGAGTATACATCTACTGAAGGCTATGGGGAAATGATGGATATGTTTGGAGATACCCTACCAGAATTTTTAGAAAATCTTGATAACCTGCATTCCCGAGTTGGGGTGAGTTTTCCTAAACTACAACCACCATCATTTGAAACTGTAGAGATAGAAGATGATTCTTTGAATTTACAGTATTACTCCGACAGAGAAGGTTTGAGTCCCATGGTAGTTGGTTTAGTTAAAGGATTAGGGAAGAAATTTCAGACAGAAGTTGATATTACTCAAACCCAAAGTCGGGATACAGGTGCAGATTGTGATGAATTTTTAGTCAAGTATAAACAACAATGATGCCAACATGATTCCTCCTCACCTTGGTCTTTCACCAGAATCATTTACCAAAGCCTTTCCCTTCCATTTTATCTTTAACCGCGACCTAGAAATTATTCAAGCTGGTCAAGTTTTACAACGTGTTACTTCCCAATCAATTATTGGTAGTAAAATAGAACATCATTTTCAGATAGAACGTCCTAATATAGCCATTGATTTTGATGCTATATGTAAAAAATCCCGCCTTCTATTTATTCTGGAATTTATTCACAATGGAATGCAAATTAAGGGTCAAATGATATATGAACAGGAGAATGATTTAATATTTTTTCTTGGTTCTCCTTGGATTACAGATACTGCTAGTCTTGCTCCTTTAGGTATCAAAATTAAAGATTTTGCCATTCACGATCCAATAGTTGATTTTCTCTTTTTACTACAAGCTAAAAATACATCATTAGCTGATGCTGAAAAATTAACGGCAGAATTAATTCACCAAAGGACACAATTACAAAATGCCCTGCAAATTAAGGAACATCTAGCCAAAATTGCTGCCAAACAAGCTCAGCAACTAGAACTATCTTTGAAAGAATTAAAACAAACACAGGCACAATTAGTTCAAGCTGAAAAAATGTCTGGCTTGGGACAAATGGTGGCAGGAATTGCCCATGAAATTAATAATCCAGTCAGCTTTATATATGGCAATTTAGAATATATTGAAGCCTATAGCGAATCTCTCTTAAATCTGGTTAATTTTTATCAGCAGTGTGAGTGTCATCACATGACACAAATCAAGGAATATATAGAAGAAATTGATTTAGAATTTTTAATTGATGATTTACCTACAATCATTAATTCGATGAAAAATGGGGCAGAACGCATTAGTAAAATAGTGTTGTCTTTACGTAATTTTTCCCGCTTAGATGAATCAGAAATTAAAAAAGTTGATCTTCATGAAGGTATGGATAGTACTTTATTAATTTTACAACATCGTTTAAAATCTACAGCCAATATCGAAATTATCAAAAATTATAATAACTTGCCCTTAGTGGAATGTTTTCCAGGACAACTAAATCAAGTATTTATGAACATTATTAGTAATGCTATAGATGCACTTGATAACTATAACAATGAAATCTCTGTTGAGAACAATCAGAATTCTGGTCAAATCATAATTACTACAGAAATCTCAGACAAAAATTCTGTTATTATTCGCATTGCTGATAATGGTTCGGGAATAACTGAAGAAGTAAAAGCAAAATTATTCGATCCATTCTTCACCACCAAACCTATAGGTAAAGGTACAGGATTAGGTTTATCAATCAGCTATCAAATTGTGGTAGAAAAACACAAAGGAAAACTTTGGTGTGAATCAGAACTTGGTCGAGGAACTGAATTTTGGATTGAAATTCCCTTATCAGTGAACAGCAAAGCAAGGAACAAAACTGAATCAGTTACTTGTGCTATATAATAATATTTTCAGATTCGCGATTGCCTGTTTTTCAAGGCATCTGTGTGGTTGCTAGCTTTCTAAAATACAAGGTGCTGTTGCTAAAGTTTCTGCCCCTTTCTGCATAATTTCAATATCAGATACTGACCAAGAATGTGGTGCTTGACAATGATGGGCTATTAGTAATCCCCACAATCCTTTTGGTGTCAAAACTGGCACTGCTAAATTAGCACGCACCTGTAAACTCCGCAAAAAATTGCGGTGACAATCATCGATTGCTTCTAACTCAATATCAGGAATTGCCCTTACTCTTCCTGCTAAATATAGCGCTGCATATTCATCATTAAAACAATCATCTGGTCCTGTGGAACCCAAAATAGAAAACTTATTATCACTTAAAGATTCAAAAGTTACTTGCCCATGCCATTGGTTATAAAAGTAATATAAAACCACACGATTCACTTGTAGCGAATCTCTAAGTTTCTCGGTTGTTTGTCGGACCAAAGCATCTCGCTGGATTGTAGTGGTGAGACGCTGAAGTACTCTTTGCAAACCCCGGTCAACAAACCTATGGGTGTTGGAGTCAGATTCTGAATGGGAATTAATTGGCACGAGTAGTAAATGACGACTGAGTAAATACCATCCAATTCTATAGTAACTTTATCTTGAAAATAAGGGATTGGGGACTAGGTAATTGACATCTTGCACGCCTCGTATTAATACTGATTTTTTATGGTATTAATAAACATATATTTTTATCAACAACACGAAAAATTAGGATTTTTAACCTGCGTAGGCAGGTTTTGCTTGTATGGTTCCTCACCCTTCTAGGGTGTAGGTGCAAGATATGAGGTAAGAGGTCTTTTTATCTGCAACACAAAACTTACACCAAATAGTGGTATTCTAAACTACGTAGGCGTAAGCCACATCTTACAAGACCTAAAAAACGAGAGCATCCCAAATTTTCTCTATTCAATACCCTATAAGGGTATCGCTACACAGACGTTTTTCAAAAATTGGGATGCTCCCTAAAAAACCGGGTTTATCAACGAGAAATAAAGGTTTTGAGAATAAACCCGGTTTTTAACCCAGGTGCAAGATATGAGGCAGGCTATTACATGAAAGTTAAAACATCTGACTTAAGGCAGATTATTGCTCAAGCTAGCTGTTTATCTGAACGTCTGGGCAAACAGTTACAAGTTACTAATAGTGAACAACTGCTAACATCACGTCTTCAACGCTGGTGTAAAGTAAGTGCTCACGGAAACTGGGAAAAATTCCAGAAGCGGCTACTCTGGGATGGGTTAGATATTGAGCAAGTACAGCAGGTTTTGCGATCGCTCCCGGTTGTAGATACTCAGATTTTACCAGTTTGGGCAGAGATTTTGAAGGCGATGATTGAAACTGCTGCTAATTTTCAGCCCCTATCCTTGACTCCGATTCAACCGCAAAATCCATTAGCTTTTCAAGAACTATTGCTACCAGCAATCTCTGTAGCGCGACAGCGGTTATTAAATCGTCTGGGTACTAATTCCCTATCTGGTGAACATCTACCTTTAAAAATCCTCTCTGAGTCAGTTTACCTGTCCTTGGAGTGTAGTTTGTTGGAAAAACTACTCAATCTCAGTGCCAAAACTTTAACAGCAGAATATTCTCGTTCTGTTGCCTTGATGGGAATACAATTACAAAACCAGACTACTCGTCAAGATGAATACAACACTTTTGTAGAGAAAATCTTAGAGGATGGGATGTTAGGGTTTTTCCAGCAATATCCCGTTTTAGGACGCTTAATGGCAACTGCTATTGATTTTTGGGTGGAAGCAACAGCAGATTTTCTCCAGCGTCTTATTGCAGATATTCCAGCAATTCAGCAAACATTTTCACCATCCCAATCCCATCTAGGAAAAGTCATTGACATTCAGCCTTCTCTTTCGGATCCCCATCACCAAGGAAGAACGGTAATTGCCCTTACCTTTGAGTCGGGACTAAAACTAGTATATAAACCCAAAAGCTTAGGGGCAGAAGTAGCTTTTACTCAGTTCTTAGGTTGGTGCAATCAGCAGGATATTTCTTTACCTTTCAAAGTGCTGAAAATATGCGTACCGCGAAGCGGTTCTCAAACAGATCGCTCCGATTATGGTTGGGTAGAATATGTTGAACATCTACCCTGTCAAGACAAAGCAGCAGCACAACGGTTTTACCAGCGAGCGGGAATGCTATTGTGTTTATTGCATATCTTAAGAGTAACTGACTGTCACCATGAGAATTTAGTCGCCAATGGGGAACATTTTGTCTTGGTGGATATGGAAACCCTCATGCAACCAGAAGTGAAACTGATGGCAGACTTTCCCCAAATAACGGAAGTTGAGCAAATAGTAGGTAAACAATTCTGGGATTCTGTAGTACGTACCGGGATTCTCCCTCGTTGGAATTTTCTAGAAAATGGCTGCATTGCCTATCAAAACAATGCCCTAAGCAGATGTCAGAATCATCCCTCTCCTGCACTAACGAACGTACCTATGTTAAATGCTATACCTCTGGAAGCTGGGGACTATCTTGATGAAATCCTGTGGGGATTTGAACAGATGTATCGTTTGTTAATTTCCCGTCAGCATATTTTACTAGCTGAACATAGTCCTTTGGCGGCATTCCAAAATGTGCAGGTACGATTTATGTTTAGGATGAGTCAGGTTTATGGAAAAATTTTAGAACACATTCAACACCCTAAATGGCTGCGTAATGGAATTGATAAAAGTATAGAACTTGATCACCTGAGTCGAGCATTTCTGGTTGTTGACGAAAAACCCCATTATTGGCGGATTTTATCAAAGGAACTCCAGGCAATGGAGCAGTTAGATATTCCCTATTTTAGTGCTTGTCCTGGCAGCGATGAACTGGTGTTGGAGCCAGGGGAATCTATTGCAGAATATTTCGAGGAGCCAAGTTACAAAACTCTGCAGACTCAGCTAGAAAACTTGAGTGAAGCAGATTTAGCGCGACAAGCGGAGATTATTAAGGGATGTTTTTATGCCCAAAGTAAGTCAGTAAATTTACAGGGAGATGCAATCACTCCAGAACCCGTGAAAAGTCAGAACCATAGCCTGGTTCCTTTGAGAAAAGAACAGTTACTTCAACAAGCAACACGACTAGCAGAGGAAATTCAAGCACGGGCAATTTGGGGAAGTGATGGAAGTGTCCAGTGGATTGGTTTTAACTACTTTCCCAATGCTAAGTGTTTTCAGTTTCAACCTTTGGGTGACAATCTCTACAACGGTAATAGCGGTATTGCTTTATTTTTGGCAGCTTTGGATTATGTGAGGGGAACAAACCAGTTCCGAGAATTGGTAATGGGAGGGTTGTTTTCTATCCGCAAGTTTTTACAGACACTGGATTTTGAGTCCCATCGCAGGTTTGTCAGACAAGGAATTGGGGGTGGAATGGGTTTAGGTTCCCTGATTTACGGTTTGGTGACAATTAGCCAATTTCTTAGAGAACCTGCACTGGTGGAAGATGCAACGGGGATTGCTAATTTCATTACCCCTGAATTGATTGCGGCTGACCAGCAATTTGATATTATTTATGGGGCATCTGGGGCTATTTTGGGGTTATTGTCTCTCTATCACCACACTCAAGAGCCGAAGATTTTAGAACGGGCTATTAACTGCGGTCAGCATTTATTAAACCATCAAGTGAAGGTAGAAGGAATACCCCAGGCTTGGAATATTTTACAGCAAGGGCAATATCCGGGTTTCTTTCATGGTACAGGGGGAATTGCTTATGCTCTACTCAGACTCTATGCTGTTACCAGAGATTCAGCTTATTTAACAGCAGCAAAGGCAGCAATTACTTATGAGCGGAGTGTCTTTTTACAGGAATCAGAGAAAAATATTCAATCCAGTAGATTTGATATTGCAGGGGAAATTCTTTTAGCGCGTTTAGCTAGTTTATCTATTTTAAATACAAATGATATTTATCAAGAATTAGAAATAGTTTTAAGAACTACATGCACAAATGATTTGATTGATGTAGATTCTATTGAGTGCGGTAATTTTGGCAAGATAGAAATGCTGTTATTATCTGCACAAAAACTCGACCGTCCAGAGTTACGAGAAGAGGCACTTATCAGAGCTTCTTATATTATAAATAGTGCCCAAGTTGCTGGAGGTTATCAGTTTTTGGAATTGCCAAATTCTGTGTTTAATCCTAGTTTATTTCAGGGTACTGCGGGGATAGGTTATGAGTTATTGCGATTGGTTGAAGAGTCACTTCCTTCAGTATTATCCTTTTGTATGACTCCTGCTCGATTCTATCAATAATAGATGCTTCTGGAGCATTAGGTTTAGTAATACCAAGGGCTCGAATACGGGAGCATCCCAATTTTTGAAAAATACCCAAACCCTAGAAGGGTAGGGCTATACAAGCAAAGCCTGCCTTCGCAGGCTAAACATTTCTAGCCTGCGAAGGCAGGCAAGCGTCCGTGTAGCGATACCCTTCTAGGGTATTGCTCAAAATTTGGGATGCTCCCTCGAATACTCCAAAAGTGACGATGGCTAAAAACCTTCTTTTTACGTTTATTTCCGAAAAATTTGTAAACTACTGAATGTAGCAAAAACAAGGTTTTATGGGGTTAATTTAAGCGATGATGACCTTAAAAAGGGCATCGAGTGTCATTATAGCAAACCTGACCAGCATTACGACCAGTAAGTTTGATTTTAAAGCCCGAACGTTGACCTTTTATCACTCTAGGAGCTACGGCTCTAAGATGCTGCGATAGTTCTCGGGCTGCTTGATATGCAATAGGGATACGAAATTTTCTAAATCGTCTGTTGATGTGGTTAATTAGTCCTTGGTGGTTGCCCCTATATCTTTGAACAGAACTAAAAAATATTATTTTCCTGCGACCTACGAAGACATCTGAACACATGCTCGTGGCAACTCTTGACGGACCAGCTATTAAATCTAACTCCTCATCACTCAATTCTACATCCTCATCTAAAACCGTTGTTCCATCAATATTAGACATAGCCTTATTAGACATAGCCTTTGATATCATCTTCGGTTGAATAGCCATAGGTGAGACTGACATAGAACGATGTCTTCGTACACACTTAGAGTTTGCTCGCACCAGGTTAATCGATGGGGAGATGGGGAGGTCAGCGGGTGGGGAGCTAAGGGCAAATAAAACGATGTCTAGCATGATTATCCCTATTTACTATCAATGCTTCTATTTAAAATAGATTCAAGTTCAATCAACTTATGCACTTAAATTTTCCACTAAGTAGGTTGGCGTTAAAAAATCAAGGTATGCCATTACCAGTGAAAGGCAGTGGAACGTAGCAATTGCAAGAGCTTCAACCTTGTTCACATTTTGTTATGCGATTGGGTTTATTTGTATCGACTTACTTAACCCGAATTCAGGTTGCTTACACCGTCGCACAGATGCTTATCGCTTTCATTCTCAGGTTTATTAATTTCAAAGTACTCGCGCATAAAATTGCACCCTTCCTTGAGTAAATAATCAAAATCCCATCTCCACAGTTTCACTGTATTGTCATCACTTGCAGAAGCCAGCATTTTACCATCAGGGCTGTTCACGGAGCGTGCGCTTGGCGCAAAGCTGACCCCCCAAACAGTATTTGTATGCCCAGTTAAGGTTTTAATTTCTTTTTTGGTTTCGGTATCCCACAGTTTTACTTTGTTGTCAGCACTTGCAGAAGCCAGTATCTTACCGTCGGGGCTGAAGCTGACCCCATGAACCTCGCTTGTATGCCCAGTTAGGGTTTTAATTTCTTTTTTGGTTTCGGTATCCCACAGTTTCACCGTGTTGTCATCACTTGCAGAAGCCAGCATCTTACCGTCGGGGCTGAAACTGACTCCATTAACCACATCTTTATGCTTAGTTAGAGTTTTAATTTCTTTTTTGGTTTCGGTATCCCACAGTTTCACTGTGTTGTCACCACTTGCAGAAGCCAGCATCTTACCGTCGGGGCTGAAACTGACTCCATTAACCACATCTTTATGCTCGGTTAGAGTTTTAATTACTGTGCCGGTGTCGGTATCCCACAGTTTCACCGTCCTGTCAGCACTTGCAGAAGCTAGCATCTTGCCGTCGGGGCTGAAGCTAACCCCCCAAACCCCCTCCTCATGTCCAGTTAGCTTTTTAATTACTTTGCCAGTGTCGGTATCCCACAATTTCACCGTCTTGTCATTACTTGCAGAAGCCAGTATTTTACCATCAGAACTGTTCGCGGAGCGTGGGCTTGGCGCAAAGCTGACCGCCCAAACCGCATCTTTATGCCCAGTTAGAGTTTTAATTACTTTGCCAGTGTCGGTATCCCACAATTTCACCGTCTTGTCACCACTTGCAGAAGCGAGCATCTTACCGTCGGGGCTGAAGCTGACCTCCGAAACCGCACCTCTATGACCAGTCCGAATTTTAATTTCTTCTTTGCCAGTGGAGGTATCCCACAGTTTTACTGTATTATCAACACTTGCAGAAGCCAGCATTTTACTATCAGGGCTGAAGCTAACCCCCCAAACCTCCTTTGTATGACCAGTTAGAGTTTTAATTTCTTTTTTGGTGGAGGTATCCCACAGTTTCACCTTCTGGTCAACACTTGCAGAAGCGAGGATCTTACCGTCGGGACTGAAGCTGACTCCCAAAACCCGGTCTTCATGACCAGTTAGAGTTTTAATTACTGTGCCAGTGGAGGTATCCCACAGTTTCACCGTCTCGTCCTCGTCATCACTTGCAGAAGCCAGCATTTTACCGTCGGGGCTGAAGCTAACCCCCCGAACCCAGGCTTCATGCTTTAGGGTTTTAATTACTGTGCCAGTGGAGGTATCCCACAGTTTCACCGTGGTGTCAGCACTTGCAGAAGCCAGCATTTTACCGTCGGGGCTGAAGCCGATCCCCCAAACCTCGCTTGTATGTCCAGTTAGAGTTTTAATTTCTTTGCCTGTGGAAGTATTCCACAATATCACTCTATTGTCAGCACTTGCAGAAGCCAGTATTTTACCGTCGGGGCTGAAGCTGACCCTATGAACCTCCCTTGTATGCCCGGTTAGGGTTTTAATTTCTTTTTTGGTTTCGGTATCCCACAATTTCACCGTCCTGTCAGCACTCGCAGTTGCCAGCATTTTACCGTCGGGGCTGAAGCTAACCCCCCAAACCCAGTTTGTATGCTTCTTTAGGGTTTTAATTTCTTTGCCTGTAGAGGTATCCCACAGTTTCACTGTCTTGTCATCACTCGCAGAAGCCAGCATTTTACCGTCGGGGCTGAAGCTCACCCCATTAACCGAGTTTCCGTGTCCTCCCAAAGTGTTGGGTGCGGCAACATTATGAACTGTATTTAATAACGCCAGTTCTACTTGGGTACGGATATTCGCATCTACTCCCCATAGACCTTGCATTTTTACAGCAGCTTCTATGCTTGATTTGAGGGCTTTACCTCCATCTAAGTTCAAAAACCCATCGGAACTTCCAGCTAAGGATTTAATGTCACTAATCGCGGCATTCCGCCAGCCTATAACCGCTACACTAGCCAAACCTAACACTACTGCAAGTCCTAATAGCTGCGCCAGCTTTCTAATATTTGCTGCTCGTTTAGAAGCTTGAAAAAATTTCACCTGCAACGGTGTCATATTATCACTGTTGTGCTGATAATATTTCCTCAATAAATCTAAATCTGGAGGACGCCACAGGTTACCCTCTCGGCAACCATTGTCATCCCAAAGCCTCGCCGCTTCATCCAGACGACGCTGAAAGCGAATATCGTCGCGACTGCTATCCAACCATTCTTTCATCTGTCTCCAATTGGCAAATAATGCTTCGTGTGTGACTTCTGCGGTTTCAGTTCCTTGCTCAGATGAGAGAGTAACCAATCGCACACCAGGGTGAGCAAATCTGTTAATCACCCTTCTGACATATTCTGGCTGCTCTTTGTAACTAACCAAACTATTAATCCTAGCACGGCGACGGGTATCGCTGGTTCCTTCCCCTAGTTGCACTAATCCCAGAAATACCCGCCGAGCAATTTGCTTTTCTTCATCATTGAGGCTTTGATAAATACGTTGAGCTTCATCTGCTAATGCTCCCCCCACACCACCAATCTTTTCCAGTGTTTCGATAGGTTCAGCACCTTTTTTTAGCCCCTCCCAAATCCGGGTTAAAGCAAATTGCAGTAGGGGTAATGCTCCTTCCCGCCCTTGTGTATCTTTTAGTAAGAGGGTAACTACTGCTTCATGCAAGGGATGTCCTGCGATTTCTGCTGGTTTAGTAATTGCCTGTTGCAGTTCTTCCTCACTCATGGCTGGGACTATTGCGCCTTGAGATGCAATTACCTGATTCAGGGCTGGGTGTCTTTGGGTTTCTCCGAGAAAATCACTACGCAAGGTGATAATTACTGATACACGACCAGCCCGATCACCTGCGGCATGAATTAGGTTTTCTATAAATATTTGGTGTTCAGTAGTGTCTTCACAAAGGGAGTAAACTTCCTCAAATTGGTCTACCAACACCACTAAAGGCGATTCAGCAATCTCTGGGAGGACATTGGCAATCCGCCGTAAACCATCATAAATAATTGTATCTGCATTAATATTACTAGTTTCTTTTAATACCTGCTCAAATTCCTTTGTTTTCGCCACTGGGGTTTGGTCATTCGTTGCCACCCTTGCCAATACCGTCGCTAAAGCTTCCACTGGATGGGTTCCAGGGACAAGCACCGCCACCCGTGCTTGACTTTTACCAGGTAGGGGACGCTGTGCTAATTCTGGGATTAAACCAGCCCGTGCGAGGGAAGATTTCCCACAACCAGATGGTCCCAAAATTGGCAGTAAGCGTAATGGGGGTTCTGGTTGAGTAATGTTTTCATGGAGAGTGCGGAACAGATTCCATAACTTTTCAATTTGTTCCTCTCTTCCAAAATAGCGATCGCCATCTTGTTCATGAAAAGCCAATAGTCCTTTGTAGGGATTGGCACCAATTTCTCCTGGGTGAGCAGTTTTTTCTTCTGCAACCTGACGTTCTAATTGATACTGGTAGATAACAACCCTATTGCCACTACCGGAAATAATGGCAGTGCTGATAGCGTCCTTTTCAATTGTGATACTGCGATTATCTCCAGAATAAATTTGGTTATCAGTTGCCTGATCACCTAAAGCTATACTCCGTTCTGCTTCAGCAGTAATCTTTTTTTCTTCTGGCATAAATGGTGAATTTTATGACTAAGTAAGATAGAGTAAGACTTTCTTCAAAGGGTGTAAAACAGGGTCACCCTGGCATTTGCTTGATTCGGTTCAGGTAATCTTAAGCACTTGCCCTCTTGCGGTCTCCCCCTAACCAATGAAGAAAGATAAAAAGATTTGATAAATCTTGATGTTACAGGTTATTAGCGTGAGACTATTTGTTAGTCACAGTATCACCCGTACTGATAGTATTAATGTGACTAGCATTATCACCTAGGGCGATTGCACGCTCTCCACTAGCAGTAACATTGGATATACTGCTCGTAGTTTGTTTTTCTGACTCAAAAACACGAGCAATTTCGCTGGCTAGAGTCGAGTCTGAGTTTAGTAACTTTTTCAATTGCAGACGTAGGGCAGCAATCGCATCTTCATCTTCTGGCTCATTTGCTACATCTTTAGCTGCTTCCAGTGCCGCTGCTTTAGCTTCTACCTTTGGTTGCAATTTACTCCAAACAACAGTCGCTTTTCGCCAAACATCCTCACCAAGCTTCTGGGATGCACCTTCCACTGCCTTATTGCCCACATTCAGTAGAAATGGCAGACAGGGTGCTAAAAATTTCACCAGTAGAGAAATATCCATTGGTTTATGTGGTTTATCTATATTTATTCTTGTTTTAATAACTGGAATTTGGGCTTGGGAAAGGCTTTCTAGTTTAATCGCTACTAAACCTTCCTGAAAGGCTCTTTGAAACCCATTTTGATTTTCCGAAGTTGCATAACCCAATCCATCATAAAAACCTTGAGCGAACCCGATTGCAGATTTATCCTGAATCTCCTGGTTCATGCCAATGGCATAATTAATATATTCACTGATTGCTTCAGCAGATTTGACAGAGTGACAAGCATTTAATAGTACACAATTTACGTAATCCCCGTGTAACTCAAACAGTGCTGCCAGTCCTTCTGGTGGCACTGTTTTGTTCTGTCCCCCATCATCTTCTAGAAGCAAACTACCATCCTCCAAACCGTGTCCGCAGAAATGGACGATTTGGGGTTTCTCTTGTGCGATCGCCCTGCGAATATCCTGGGGTCTAACAGCAGTCCGAATATCAACCTCAAACATATCCCGTCTCACGGCACGTCGGATACATTCTTCAACTTCCCTAATTTCTTTATCCAAGCGCAAACCGTGGGGTATTGCTGCCAGAATCAATATTTTTTGTGGCTGGGTAACTTGCTTGTTATCCATCTCTTACCTTTAATGCACCCTTGATTAATGTATTAAGCCTTACCAGATAGGCTCCGAATAAGTTCTACTCCAAAGGTAAATTTAATGATTCCGGAAAAAGATTAAAAGATTATTAGTCCACGCCACTGTGACAGAGCCTCTGCCGCACAATAAAGGTAACCAGCATTACCTCCCATTCTAAAAATCCTCACAAACCCCAACAAACGCTACCATAAGCAGAACGCTTTGAAATTCCCACACGGGATTAAAAATAAACCCCTAAGAACTAATTACAGGGATTTTCAGGTAAATAGACCACGCTGTAGTAGGGGTAAAGCGCATTGCTAAACCCCTACAATGAATATGGTTCAAATAGATGAAAATTGCTGTAACTCATGCACTTTAACACCATTAGCGATCGCCCTTTCAATTCTATAACTTGACTCTCTTTGTCAACAGGGTTTTCCTCAATCAACTGTGCATTATTGGTATCAATTACAATTTTCCACTCTCCCTCCTGTAGTCTATCAGGAAGGGTAAACTCGACCATTTCTGAGTCAGCATTAAAACAGAGGAAAAAGTCATTATCTTTAATTTCACCAGAAATTTTGGCACCGTTCAAGAAAAGGCTGAAGAAACTAGCGCAATTCTCCCATTCTTCCCCAGTTATTTCACTACCATTGACATTAAACCAGCTAACCTCACCCTTTCCTAACCAGTTGCGCTGACGAAATACAGGATGCTGACCACTAAACTCTATCAGTTGACGGGTAAATTCCAACAGTGCCTTATTTGACTCCGTCAAATCCCAATTAAACCAGGAAATCTCGTTATCCTGGCAGTAGGGATTATTATTGCCTTGCTGCGATCGCCCCATTTCATCTCCCCCTAACACCATCGGTACTCCCTGGGACAACATCAGGGTAGTGAGAAAGTTGCGTTGCTGTCTTTCTCGCAACTGTAGCACCTCTGGGTCATCAGTCTCCCCTTCTACACCACAATTCCAAGAGTGATTGTGATTAGAACCGCTGTCTTCCCCATTCCAATCGTTGTGCTTCTGGTTGTAGCTGACCACATCGTTAAGGGTAAAACCGTCATGGCAGGTGATATAGTTGATACTGGCACAAGGAAGCCTACCCTTACTTGCGTACAAGTCGGAACTACCAGTAAAGCGATGGCGAAACTCCTCTAATTTGATGTCTTCACCCCGCCAAAAATCCAGCATTACATCCTTATACTTATGATTCCACTCCGACCACAAAACAGGAAAGTTCCCCAACTGTGGAGCAGCTTCCGCAATTAGCTTCACCTGAGAGAGAACAGGGTCTTGATGAATAATTGTAAAAAAGGATTCTAGGGGATCGAACTCGTGGTCTAAAATCTTGATTGGTCGTGGCTGAGAACCTCGCCAGACATTGACTTCAATTAATTCTCCTTTGGCTAGTACTGGAGCCATATCAAAGCGAAAACCATCCACATGCATCTCCAACACCCAATAACGCAGACTATCCATCACCAACTTTAGGACTTGGGGGTGGAGGGTATTAAGGCAATTACCGCAGCCAGTAAAATCTTGGAAGTAGCGAGGATTCCCTTCCTGCAACCGATAGTAAACAGCATTGTCAATACCTCGGAACGAAAGAGTTGAACCTAAATGATTTCCTTCTCCCGTGTGATTGTAAACCACATCTAAAATCACTTCGATTCCAGCAGCATGTAAGCTTTTAACCATTTGCTTGAACTCCCTCACCTGCTGACCGAAAATGCCACTAGCACTGTAACCGGAATAGGGAGCAAAATAACCGATGGGATCGTAACCCCAGTAATTGGTCAATCCTTTATCAGCGAGTAATCCTGAGTATATAAAAAAGTGATAAATAGGTAACAGTTCAACAGCAGTAATACCCAGAGACTTGAGGTGAGCGATCGCCGCAGGATGAGCCAATCCAGCATAAGTTCCCCGTAATTCTTCGGGAATATCTGGGTGCAACTTGGTAAAACCTTTAACATGAGTTTCGTAAATCACAGTTTCCTGCCAAGGAAGTTGCACTAAGCGATCATCCTCCCAATCAAAAGACTCGTCAATCACAACCGACTTGGGAATTAAACGAGCATCATCTAGGTAGGATATACCTAAGTCTTCTTTAGCATCACCCCAAGGATAACCAAAAATTTCTGCTCCGTGACAGACATCACCTGCAATTGCTTTAGCATAGGGATCTATGAGGAGTTTCGCGGGGTTAAAGCGGTGTCCCTTTTCCGGTTCATGGGGACCATAGACTCGGAAGCCGTATTTTTGTCCTGGCTTTAACCCTGGTACATAACCGTACCAGACATAGTTTTCTACTTCAACTAAAGGTAAGCGAGTTTCACTGTCCTGTTCATCAAACAAACAAACTTCAACACCTGTTGCATTTTCAGAAAATAAGGCAAAATTGACCCCCTTACCATCCCAGGTAGTTCCCAGAGGATAAGGTTTTCCTGGCAAAAGTGTCATTAAAAGACTCCAGTAGTGCGCAAACCTGACTACGGGAAGACAAGCACCCCGTAAACTCAACTATAGCGGTTTTCACAGTGGGATGGGCATCCTTGCCCGTCCTAATTTCACCATTTCCTTTGTATTCTACATCCTGGGGGTAAACAGTTCGTCGCTGTAGCTTATTTAGGGGAATTTTGCCTGCATAGGTGGCTCTTGCGTACTTAGCGTGCTAAATTTTAATCAAGAAGAAACTGAAGCACAAAAGACTGTTAATCAAGCTTTGATAAAGGAGGGTACTAAACCTAAAGGAATTTACATAAATCCTAAACGGCTAAAACAAAGACTTGAAAGCTTACATTCTGAATAGGCTGGTTGACTGACAAAAGTCTTGGAAGTGTTGAAATTTCGTAGCCCCTCCACCCAACGCAATCCGTTGCGGTTGTTGGGTTGTAGCTTGCTTCCCCGGAGGGGTAGCATGTAGACACGGTAGACAGGTCATGGCTTCTCGCAGAGTAACCCAAGCTACATCAAAAAGATTTGTCAGTCAATCAGCTGAATAGGATGAGAAGGACTGATTTACCAGTAGTGGATACATGCATTACTGAGGATTGCATTCACATCAGTTCCGAAGACTGGTACAAATGGTTGAGGAAGGTAAAGAGTTTCAGGTACACCTCCCAGTTTCACCCTATCACCTTGAGGAACCGCAACAAGGATTATTGGTATGCCTATAGGCAGTTTGCGGGGAAGTTGCGACAACGCTATCTATGCAAAACCCAAGATTTAGATTATGAACGGTTACAACTGGTGGCTGAGGAGTTGAGTAAACCAGATTGGGAATATTGGAATCAGATATCAGATATTGGTAGTTAGCGCTACCCAAGAAGTGGAACTCATTCTTTCCCGCAAGTTGCGATCGCTAAATACTCCCCTCCCGCTAGAAGATTACCGAATTGAGTGAGACGGATTCATAGAGGGAAGAGGGGGAAGAAGGGGAAGAAGGGGAAGAGGGGGAAGAGGGGGAAGAGGGGGAAGAAGGGGAAGAAGGGGAAGAGGGGGAAGAAGGGGAAGAGGGGGAAGAGGGGGAGAAATTTTTATAGGTAATCTTAGAACGAGAAGGGAGTAGTTGTATACTCTTTTGTAAGGTAGGTTGTTCGCTCACTTAACTGGTGCTAGACTTTGAAAATGAGCGAAATTTGAGCGAAAGTTACTTAAATTGTCGGAAATAGCGGTAAATTTACAAGGGTTTAAACTCCTGGATTCCTGTCCTCCACTGGTTGAGGTTTGGGAACCACCAGTACCTTATCAACCCGATTACCATCCATATCCATAACTTCCACACGCATACCTTGCCATTCAAAATAATCCGCAGAGGTGGGAATACGTCCTAAATTAGTAATCACAAACCCACCCAATGTTTGATAACTACCCCGTTGTTCCAAAGGCAAATCTTGCAAATCGAAAAGTTCCAAAAAGTCATCCACAGGTAACATCCCATCCAACAACCAAGAACCGTCCTCCCGTTGTATTATTTGTGGTTCTTCGTTCTCACCAGCTAAAGGCACATCACCGACAATTTCCGTCATAATGTCATTGAGAGTAATTAATCCCTGAATTACACCATATTCATCCACAATCAACGCCATATGAGTAGCAGTTTGTTTGAAAAATTCCAAAACTTTTAAACCACGGGTGTTTTCTGGCACAAATACCGGCTGCTGCAATCCCACAGTTAAATCCATAGGCTTACCGCAAAAACTGCGGTTTAACAAGTCTGTGACTGGAATGACACCCAGGACATTATCAATACCTCCTTGACAAACAGGATACCGAGAATAATGGCTATCAAGAATTTTTTGCCGGTTTTCTTCTTGGGAGTCTTCCAAATCCAGCCAGATAATTTCCGGACGGGGTGTCATCAAAGCGCTAACGGGACGATCGCCTAAACGAAAAACTCGTTCCACCATATCTTGTTCTGCTTCTTCAAAGGTTCCCTCTTCTGTACCTTGTTCAATCAACACCCGAATTTCTTCCTCTGTTACCTGGGGTTCTGTGGAAGGTTTAATCCCCAATATCCGCAAAACGGTTTCCGTAGAAGCACTTAAGAGATATACAATGGGTGAAGTAATTTTTGCTAAAAGCCGCATAGGAATGGCGACAATGGTAGCAATGGTTTCTGGATGGTTTAAAGCCAAGCGTTTGGGCACCAATTCGCCGATAATTAACATCAAATAAGTAAGCAGGATAATTGCTAGGGCTTGGGCTACTTGTTGTTTATATTGTTCTTGTAAAGGAATAAAACTTAAGATAGGAGTTAGTCTTTTGGCGATAGTTTGTTCTTGGGCACCAGATAGAATAGTCAGGAGTGTAATCCCAATTTGCACAGTTCCCAGAAACTTATTGGGAGAAGAAGCTAGTTTTAAGGCTGTGCGGGCTTTTATATCACCCCTTTCCGCAAGTTGTTGCAAACGGACTTTACGGGCTGATACAATCGCCAATTCTGACATCACAAACAGACCGTTGGCAAGGATTAAAAGGGCAATAATTAAAATTTCGGTAGACATTCTCAAAATTGCCGAGGATGGCAAGCTTTGTTAAACACTAATCTTCTAGTATCTAGTATTTACCATGTGGGAATACAACACTCTAAATATATAAAAATTACTAAATTGCAAAAATAATCCCGAATGCAGTCGCAAACGGGATAGCCTTGGGGTAAATGGAAATATTTATCAATGGCAAGGTAAAATTCATACCCCGCAAGGAAATTAATTTCCTTGCTAATACACGAAGTCATCTAAAGATAACTAAATAACATAACATAAGTTTTCTTAAGTCTACTTCAGTAGACTTGGTTTATTAGCCCTGAGATTGATTTCAGGGTGGGTGAAAAAGCGAACAGATACGATGGTTGTAGCAGCATTAAGGGAATTAACGCTCAACATCAGCCCATGTGCTAAAACAGCATAGTAGGGCATTGCCCAAATTATCCCACAACATCTATCTACAACCATCTACCCCCGCAATGCAATATTGGAAATCAGGACAAACCATAGATAACGGTAGATTCACCATTGAGAAAGTCCTTGGAGGTGGTGACTTTGGTGTCACCTATAGCGCTAGAGAACAGTGCAATGGTAAATTGGTGGTCATCAAAACCCTCAACCACCTGCAACAAGTACAAGCTGACTTTCAACAGCGACAGGTAAAGTTCGTCAATGAAGCGGTACGGTTAGCAAAATGCAGTCATCCCCACATTGTCCAGGTGTATGAAGTCATCGAAGAGGGTGGACTTTGGGGAATGGTCATGGAATACATTAATGGGACTGATTTAGCAGTTTATTTGGAAAAGCAGGGGAAATTATCAGAATCGGAAGCTTTACGCTATGTTCAGCAGGTGGGACAGGCTTTGGAATATGTCCACAGGAAGGGATTTTTACACCGGGATGTGAAGCCGAGTAATATCATTTTACGACGGAGTACCAAAGAAGCAGTATTAATTGACTTTTGGCTGAACCGTGAATTCACGGTGGATAGAACCAGAAGTACGATCAATGTGAACACGGAAGGTTATGCAGCTATTGAACAGTATGAAAAACAGGGTAATTTTGGTGCTTACACCGATGTTTATGCTTTAGCTGCGACTTTGTATAGTTTGTTGACCGGGAAAGTTGCCATTCCTGCTAATTTTCGTAAGTATGCACAGTTACGACCACCAAAGCAGTTTAACCCCAACATTAGCGACAGGGTAAATAATGCCATTCTCGAGGGGATGGAACTAGAACCCCAGGATAGACCCCAGACGGTGCGGAAATGGTTGGGAATGCTGAATTTGCAAAACCCCTCTCCAAACCTCTCCCCTAATAGAGGAAAGGCTTTCAATACTCCCGTTGGGGGGTTAAGTTTATCCATCCCCACCCGCAGATTTGAGTTTGAATACGCCAAAATAGACAAAAGCCTGAAAATCACCCGTTATCGCGAACAAGCAGGGTTTTTCATCGAAGACTTGGGAAATGGTGTAGTTTTAGAAATGGTAGCGATTCCTGGGGGGACTTTTCTCATGGGTTCCCCAGAAGATGAAGAAGCACATACTGATATGGAAAGTCCACAGCACCAAGTTACCGTTCAACCCTTTTTTATAAGAAAATCGGGTGAAAACCCCGCGTATGCGCGACCGGGGATGAAAACCGGTGGCAGGATTTATCCTGCCTTTGTGGTAAAATAGCGTTAACAGGAACGGTAATCAACCTGTATAAAAACCCAACTGCCTAGCGGCAATCTGTACCTTGACAATTGAAGATATAGGGTTCTATTCCATAGTTCTAGTTCTGCCTAGGAATAGGTAAAATCTTTATAGGGACTAGACGACACAGAATTTAAGTAAAAACAAATTTTTGGAGTAATCCAACTACCCCCGGGCAGGGGGAAAGTCAACGCTCGAGGAGAGAACCACCTCTGGATCAGGTTTCGCAAGGGGTCTAATCTAAGTGGACTCGTTGTAGGCGAAGCCTTCTCGAAGAGTACCGAGAATCCCCGCGTCTTTAGACCGGGGAGTGTCAAGAGTAAATTCCCTATCACCCAAGAACAGTATAAAGCTGTGATGGGTAAAAATCCCTCTTACTTCCGACGAGGAGGAAAAAAACGACCCGTAGAAAAAGTAACTTGGGATGATGCAGTGGAATTTTGTGTTAACCTATCTAGCAAGACTGGAAAAAAATATCAACTGCCCAGTGAAGCACAATGGGAATATGCTTGTCGGGCTGGAACAACTACCCCATTTCACTTCGGTGAAACTATTACTACTGACCTAGGGAACTATAACGGTAACTATACCTATGGTTCTGCTCCTAAAGGTCAGTTTCGTGAAGAAACTACAAATGTAGGTAGCTTCCCTGCAAATGCATTTGGCCTGTATGACATGCATGGCAATATATGGGAATGGTGTTTTGACACTTGGCATCACGACTATAATGGAGCATCTAGTGATGACAGCCCCTGGTTTGATAATGATAATGATAATAATATTCAAGTACTGCGGGGTGGTTCATGGATATTCTCTGCTGATTTTTGCCGTTCTGGGTTTCGCTTGACCTGTACTGAGGAACTAGGGGAAGATATCCACTCTGTTATTGGTTTTCGTGTAGTTGTGAGGATTTAGCTTGGGTAGGAGTAGAAAAATCAAACAGGATTAATTAACGCCCCAAAACACTGTTGACCTTTTACAATAATTGAGGTTAACAATATCAGCTTTCCTGGTTATAATAATTCCCACCTCAGCTAGAGAATTATGGCTTTTTCTTCCATTGTACGCGCCTTGGGGCGTTCTTCACTCACCACTGAATTTCTCTCCAAGCTAGAACGACAACAAAATTTACACTTAAATGGTGTTCCCCGTCTCCCCAAAGGCTTGGTAGCTTCCGCATTAGCCAAAGCTTCGGGAAAGAATTTGTTTGTCGTCTGCGCTACTTTGGAAGAAGCGGGACGGTGGACAGCACAGTTGGAGATAATGGGATGGCAAACTGTACATTTTTACCCCACTTCTGAGGCATCCCCTTACGAACCCTTTGATCCCGAAACGGAGATGACTTGGGGACAAATGCAAGTCCTCGCAGATTTGATCGTTTGTCAAGGAACTCCACAAATGACAAATGACACAGGACAAATGACTAATTTGGCAGTTGTGGCTACCCACGCAGCGCTACAACCCCATTTACCCCCAGCCACTGCTTTTCAACCTTTTTGTCTCACCATCAAAAAGGGTATGGAATTTGATCTCAATACCTTTAGTGAGGAAATTACGCGACTGGGGTATGAAAGAGTTCCTTTGGTGGAAATGGAGGGACAATGGAGTAGGCGTGGTGATATTGTGGATGTATTCCCAGTGTCTTCCGAATTGCCAGTACGTCTGGAATGGTTCGGGGATGAAATTGAACAAATTCGCGAATTTGACCCCTCTACTCAACGTTCGGCTTTAGATAGAATTGAAGAATTAATTCTTACTCCCACCAGCTTTGCACCCATATTAATGGCAAAAATAGGGAATTTCTCCACTATCAAACCCTATCTGTCTCCAGAAGAATTAGAACAGTTAGAAACCACCCAAGTTTTAGAAGGTAGCCGTCGCTTTTTAGGGTTAGGCTTTGAAAAAGTCGTCTCCTTGATAGATTATTTACCAGAAAATACCTTAATTGCCATTGATGAGTTAGAACAATGTCATGCCCATAGCGATCGCTGGGTGGAAAATGCCCAGGAACAATGGGAAATCAGTTATGGGGAAGAATCTAACCCTACTCCCCCTGAATTACCCCCAATACATCGTTGGTTTGATGATTGCGTTGCAGATTTAACAACATTTAAAACCGTATATTTATCGGAATTATCTGAGGCGAATACTGGTATTAATCTTGCTAGCCGTTCTTTACCAGTCACACCCCACGCTTTTGCCAAAATTGCCGAAACTCTACGTCAGGAAAGAGAACGTCATTTCGGAATTTGGGTAATTTCTGCCCAACCAAGTCGTTCCGTTTCCCTACTGCAAGAACACGATTGTCCCGCTCAGTTTATCCCCAATCCCCGAGACTATCAAGCTATCGAAAAGTTACAAATTAATCATACTCCCGTAGCCCTAAAATATTCTGGATTGGCAGAATTGGAAGGATTTATTTTACCTACCTTTCGCCTGGTAGTACTTACAGACAAGGAATTCTACGGACAGCATTCCCTAGCTACTCCCAGTTATGTCCGTAAACGTCGTCAAGCTGCTTCCAAACAAGTCGATCCCAATAAACTACGTCCAGGAGATTATGTAGTTCACAGAAACCACGGTGTTGGTAAATTCATTAAATTAGAAAGTCTGGTAATTAACAACGAAACCCGCGATTATCTAGTGGTGCAGTACGCAGACGGGTTGTTGCGAGTCGCTGCGGATCAAGTCGGTGCTTTGTCTCGCTTCCGTCGCACCAACACCGGGAAAGCACCAGAACTCAACAAAATGACCAGCAAGGCTTGGGAAAATACCAAGAACAGAGTCCGCAAAACCATTAAGAAATTAGCGGTAGACTTACTCAAACTCTACGCATCCCGATCCCAACAAGAAGGTTTTGCCTATCCCCAGGATATGCCCTGGCAGGAAGAAATGGAAGACTCTTTCCCCTACCAACCCACCACAGACCAACTCAAAGCCGTGCAAGATGTCAAACGGGATATGGAAAGCGATCGCCCCATGGATCGTCTGGTGTGCGGTGATGTCGGTTTCGGGAAAACAGAAGTGGCAATTCGTGCTATATTCAAAGCAGTGACTGCTGGCAAACAGGTAGCACTCCTTGCACCAACTACCATTCTTACCCAGCAACACTACCATACCCTCAAGGAGCGTTTCGCTCCCTACCCCATTAATGTCGGTTTACTCAACCGCTTCCGCACTGGGGAAGAACGTCGCCAAATTCAAAAGCGTATGGCGTCGGGGGAACTGGATGTAGTGGTGGGTACACACCAACTTCTGGGTAAGAATGTGACTTTCAAGAACCTAGGGCTGTTGGTGGTAGACGAAGAACAGCGCTTTGGAGTCAACCAGAAAGAGAAAATTAAATCCCTGAAAACTCAGGTAGATGTACTCACCCTTTCTGCAACTCCCATCCCCCGCACCCTATATATGTCCTTATCGGGAATTCGGGAAATGAGTTTAATTACCACCCCTCCCCCATCCCGACGTGCCATTAAAACCCATCTTTCCCCCGTCAACCCGGAAACCATGCGTAGCGCTATCCGTCAGGAATTAGACCGGGGTGGGCAGGTATTCTATGTAGTTCCCCGGGTAGAAGGCATTGAAGAAAAATCAGGTTTCCTGCGGGAAATAGTACCAGGAGCAAGAATTGCCATCGCTCACGGACAGATGGAACCAGCAGAGTTAGAATCAATTATGCTTTCCTTTAGTAGTGGGGAAGCAGATATCCTCGTTTGTACGACAATTATTGAGTCTGGGTTAGATATTCCCCGGGTAAATACCATTTTAATCGAAGATGCCCACCGTTTTGGTTTAGCACAGTTGTATCAGTTGCGAGGACGGGTAGGACGTGCCGGAATTCAAGCACATGCATGGTTATTTTATCCTACCCAGAGGGCATTATCTGACCCTGCCAGACAAAGATTAAGAGCAATTCAGGAATTTACCCAGTTGGGTTCCGGGTATCAATTAGCAATGCGAGATATGGAAATTCGCGGAGTAGGTAACCTATTGGGGGCAGAACAGTCCGGACAGATGGATGCCATCGGTTTTGATTTATACATGGAAATGTTAGAAGAGGCGATTCGGGAAATTCGCGGACAAGAAATTCCCCAGGTGGATGATACCCAAGTTGACTTGAATATTACAGCATTGATTCCTACAGATTATATTCCCGACTTGGATCAAAAGATGAGTGCTTACCGTGCGGTAGCCACAGCTAGGACTAAAGAAGAATTAGCACAGATTGCGGCAGAATGGAATGACCGTTATGGAACAATTCCCAAAGCAGCAACTCAGTTATTGCGGGTGATGGAATTGAAGCAGTTAGGGAAGAAGTTGGGATTTAGTCGGATTAAACCGGAAGGTAAGCAGCATGTGGTGTTGGAAACCCCCATGGAGGAACCTGGTTGGAACTTATTAGCACAGAATTTAACAGAAAATATGCGCAATCGGTTTGTGTATTCTGCGGGTAAAGTGACGGTGCGAGGTTTGGGAGTATTTAAAGCCGAACAGCAATTACAAACCTTGATAGATGCGTTTGAGAAAATGGCATCTGGGGTTCCGGATGGTGTGGTGCTTTAGGTTTGTCTCACGCATTATAACGAAGTTAAGTCAATATAATGCTTAATGAATATCACACTGTCGTAGATCCGGCGATATTACCTCGAGAAATGTTTGAGGGGAGTTTTGCTTACTGGTTGAATAGTTAAAGAAATTTTCATCCTTCCACAGAATTGTAAAATATTATTACAATTTCCAAAAATCATGCTTCACTCCCAAATATACAAAATTTTGAGAATAATTATCATTTTCGCGGGACGAAATATTAGGGTTTACAGCGCCATATTTTTTGTTATAATGAGGGTATCCTATGGTTTACCATGTCATTTTTTTTATGATGATTCGTTGACATATTTGTATGATGGTTTTATGACATTAAAGTAAGCTACAGGATCACTTGTTTAATTAATGTAGTCAAACCACTTATAACTAGGTAGGCAAAATTATTTATTTCTATTGCTCTAGTTACCAGCGTGACGCTGGTAACTAGGGGAGTTGAGGCTCTGCCTCCTGTTAGTTTGTTGGGTTCCACTACCCTTTGGGAAGCAAGCTACGTTCCACCCAACCTACTATTTTTCTTAACTGTAGCTTGCATCACGCGCAGCAGTACCGTATTGACTTATAACTAGGTAGGCAAAATTATTTATTTCTATTGCTCTAGTTACCAGCGTCACGCTGGTAACTAGAGGAGTTGAGGCTCTGCCTCCTGTTAGTTTGTTGGGTTCCACTACCCTTTGGGAAGCAAGCTACGTTCCACCCAACCTACTATTTTTCTTAACTGTAGCTTGCATCACGCGCAGCAGTACGGTATTGACTTATAACTAGGTAGGCAAAATTATTTATTTCTATTGTTCTAGTTACCAGCGTCACGCTGGTAACTAGGGGAGTTGAGGCTCTGCCTCCTATTAATTCCTCGTTCCTAAAATCAACCCTGCTAACTCACAAAACCCCTCTCCTTCCTCTGCCAAAGTAACATAAGCAGGTTTGTGCCGTAACTTCTTGGCATACTGCAACACATTTGCCACACCTACAGAAGTGGGAAAACAACTGCTGTCAAATAAACTTTCATCATTAGGACTATCACCAACAGTAACAACTTCCTGGGGCGATACCTCAGGAAAATGTTCCTGCAACACCTGTAATAAGCCCACAGCCTTATCTTGTCCCAGGGGTTTAATATGACACTGGACACTGCTATAGGTAAATCCCCAGCCCATTTCCTGACAAATATGGCTTAATGTAGAAATTTCCTGAAAATTTAAGCCAGCGACATCAAATGTCCAATCAGTGATGCGAAAGCGATTGTCAGCAGATTCCTGTATTTGGGGGAACTTGGCTTTTAACTGTTCAAAAGTAGCTGCTAAATCTTGACGATGGCTCTTAAGGCAGGAAATAGACGTTAATGCTAGAGGATGCTCCCTACCAGATGGATAAAATAAACCTCCATTTTCAGCGATCGCTCCTGCTAATGGCATCAAGCTACTGAGTCCACTTACCCAACCAGCAGAACGTCCAGTTACAATTAATATTTTGATATTAGCTGCGGCTAAATCTTCCACAGCTTGCAACAGGGAACTTCTAAACTTACCTTCGGTAGTCAAAGTCCCATCCATATCCGTGGCTACCAAACGAATATTGGTGAAGTTATGATGATTAATTGGAGCCTCAGATAAGGGCAATAGCCTGTTAGTACTTTGTGTTGAGACATTAGGGTGTTTGTACATATGTGGTTGCTTCTCTAAAAAATAGCGATCGCAAAGCAATATGGTATTGCAAATTTGGGCATCCTAAGAATTAGAGCTGAAATTTTTTCTATCCAAGCTATGTCAACTTCTATCTTGATTGCTAAAAAATCTCCATCTCCAACCCCCAATAAAACTACCTCTCAGACGCTTGCAGGGATAGATTCTCAGATACCGCATTTTTTTGTCTTCACCTCTGGGGGGCTGACTTTAGTAATCATTTGTTTAATTATTTATGGCAAAATTCAGATTGCTAAATTGCACAAACAAATCAAATTTGAGAAATTTAAGACCAAAGAATTAGAGAAAAAAGTTAAGCTTGCCTTACAAACAATCCGCAAAATGGAGACAAATCCTGACTTGATTAATTCACGGGAATTTAACCTCGATTATTTGCGGATGCGCATGTTGGAAGAAGTATTTCATTTTGCCATTGTTAATCAAATTAAAATCAAAGTCAAAAATAAAATTTCCCAAGCTTTACGTCCGAATCAAGCTGAACAAGGGGCAGTAGGAGTTGCTAGTACTAGCAGGAAAGTCAATGAAGTTTTTGATGTTGAGTATGAGACAGGTTCCTCACCAAATATTAGTAAGAGGGTCTTATTTCGGATTCAAATTCGGTTAACAAAATTGCCAACACAAACAACTTCTGCTACTATTAGTCAAATTATTGATTGTATTGAAAATTATCTTAGTCCTGTAGACGAACAAGATACTTGGCAACCCACGATTCAAGGTAGAATTGCTTATATGCATTGGGACCAAAAGGCAAAGCCAACACCTCTACTAGTTTTAGAGCAATCCAATGAAGGAGTAAATGTTACTTTTCGTACTACTCGGAAATCAAATGTTAGAACCGCAAGAAATTCTGGAGAAATGAAATCGCGTTCTACTCAAAGATAATTCAATTACAAATTACAAATTACAAATTACAAATTACAAATTACAAATTACAAATTAACACCGAAAAAACTCAATACTAACTCCTGTGGTTCACCAATCCAAGATGCATGTTCCGTATGATCTTTGAGGTCATCTCCTGTTAATCCATGAATGAGAATATTTAACTGCTGGTGATTCGATTCCAGCCACGGGATCAATTTTTCGTATTCCTGGGATGAAAATGCCAGTTGACAACTCCAGCAGGGATGGGGACCAACAGGCTTTTGGTGAATTCTACCAACTTTGACATCGAAGAGTTTACCCGCTTCCTCGCACAGCTTAGTGGCTTGTTCTAGGGTTAACTGGTCAAAGTATACGTGGGCGTGGTAATGGTCGTATATGGGCTTTGCTGGAGGTTTCATATCCGCTTGTAGAAGCTAATTAGATAAGTGTTTATATTTCTTATTCTTATTAATGATATAGCACTCCTATTTCATTTTTGTTGGCGTAGTCTGCGCTTTGCGCTTACAAAACTCACTACACCTTTATTCCTTCTTTCCTGTTCCCCGTTAAGAGTTCCCCGTTCCCTGTCTCTAGGAGTGATTCACCAATCAAATCGCATTGGTATATCTTGATGATATCCAATCCATCCCTAATTCATAGCGCGATCGCCCACAGTAACTGTTCACCCGATTAGTTCCAGTCAGTCAAAAACTTTTGTAAATCCACCAAATAAGAGGCATTGTAACTAATTATCAAAAACTTTGCTTTTCTTTGCTATGCTGTGATGTATGGTTGAGAAAAAACGGTACAAGTTAACTGAGGCGGCATCAATACTGGGCATCAACGAATGGACCCTCAGAAGATGGGTGTATTCAGGAAAAGCACCATCAATAAAATCCCAGACAGGGAGAGTATATATACCTACATGGTGGATATCGCAGCAAGTAGGAGAGTCACCATCACCACAAAACACTCGTGTAGCGTTATATGCAAGGGAATCATCATCCCAAAACAAAGCTGCAATGGAATCTCAGGTGGATATACTGAGAAAATATGCTCAAGCCAAAGGATACCAGATAGTATCGATTACAAAAGAATATGGTTCTGGTATCAATGATGAGCGAAAAAAATTACACCAACTATTAAAATCAAGGGAATTTGATATACTGCTAGTAGAAAATAAAGACCGTTTAACTAGGTTTGGATTCAGATGGTTTGAAACTTTATGTCCTTTCAAAATAGAAGTAATTAATTTAGCGGAAAACTGTACAAACGATTTAATGTCAGACTTGGTTGCAATCCTGACCTCGTTTGCAGCCCGACTGTATGGTCAAAGAAGAGGAAGAAAGAAAAGTCAAGCGGCAATCAAAGCCTTGGAGTCAATAGAATGAAGCAATCCAAGGCTTCGTTGATGAAACGTACATGTCGCGTGTATTTAAATGATTTAAATCACGGGAAAAAACAAGTTTTAAAACAATTTTTATTAAAATGCCATGAGGTGATGCAGTATTACGTCGATTTATTTTGGTCTCGTCAAGATTTTAGTGGCAAACTAGCTGATTTACCTACAGTACATAGGTCTAAGAATCGATTTGGAATTACTACTCGCTTAGGTCAAGCATTAGCAAAGCAGGCAAAAGAAATCCTTCGTTCTCAACACAAAAAGCCAAAATCCCAACAAAGAAAACCACAGTTAAGACAGTTCACATGTACCCTATTTTATCACTTCGTTAAAATTGAAAAATATAAGAACTCACATTTCGATTGGGCAATCTGTCTGATTGGTTCTGGTGCGCCAAAACTTGTGATTCCTATTCACTCTACCAAATTAATTAATCGTAGATTAGAGCAAGGTTGGCATCTTTCTAAAACCATCCGCATGGGATTACGTGGTGGACAGTTATGGATAGATTTAATTTTTGAGAAATCACGTCCCAAATTGAAATCAGATGGCAGATTTTTGGGGATGGATTCTAATTATAAAAATGGGTTAGTTTTTTCTGATGCTCAGAATGTTGGTACTGAACTCTACCCAAAAATACAAGGTTTTGCCAAACGCCAGAAAAATACCAAGGCGGAAATTAAATCAATGCTTGGTAAGGCAATAAAGCAAATAGACTTCTCTCAGGTAAAAGTGCTAGTCATTGAAAACTTGAAGAAGGTTAAACATGGTAAACGAGGAACGTTTTCTCGCGTGTTTAACAGACGGTTATCTCACTGGCTTTATGCCTATGCTGTAAGTCTTTTAAGCAGACGGTGTGAAGAATTGGGAATTGAGGTTCAACGTAAAGATCCATACAAAACTTCTCAGTTCTGCCGGATTTGCGGTAAGTGGGATAGACGAAACCGTAGAGGTGATAGATTTTTGTGCGTTAATTGTGGTCATGTTGACCATGCAGACCACAATGCCTCCAAAAATCTAGAGTTTCTGGGGTTGGCGGGTGTCTATGGTCTCCGTTCGCTATCAAGTTCAAGACTTTGTTCAAAAAAGCAAAGTTTTCCATAACCATAGTATCGGTACAATATACATGCTAAAAATTTCTGGGTGTGGTGCTCCTTGTGCTGGAGGAAATGTTAAATTGATGGATTACTCATTATTGTTCTACTGCTTTGCCTTCTTCACGATTATTCTGGGGCGATATTTTATTATTGCTGGGGGAGCATACCTACTGTTCTATTCACTTTTGGGGAAAAACATAGCTAAACGGAGTTTGCGTCAAGCAGCGCCAATGGCTGAAGCGATTTTCAATGATATCAAATTATCAATCCTCTCGGCGGTAGTTTTTGCAGTTTGCGCTACCTTCATCATATTAGAATACAAGTTGGGATTTACCCTCTTATACACTGACCCACAAAAGTATGGATTGTGGTATTTAGTATTCAGCTTTGTAGGTGTGCTTTTTCTTCAAGATACCTACTTTTACTTTATGCATCGGATGTTTCATCATCCATTACTTTTCAGACAGATGCATTATGGACACCATAGTTCTGGAGATCCAACCCCTTGGAGTTCTTTCGCTTTCGATCCCCCAGAAGCAATCTTACAGGCAGTTTTTTTTGTTGGTATAATATTTATTATTCCCCTTCATTTGATCACCTTAGGGGTCATACTGATGACAATGACAGTATGGGCAGTATTTAATCATTTAGGATTTTATGTATTCTCCTGGTCATCTAAAAACCACTGGCTAGGAAAGTGGTTTATTGGTCCAACATATCACTCGATGCATCATAGCAATTACAAAATGTACTATGGGCTGTACTTTACTTTCTGGGACAAGCTACTCGGTACAGATTCGGAATAATAGGGAACACCAAAAATAAATAACCCCTAATTTTGGGGGCTTTTTTGATATCTATTTACGATTCATCAGTTGCAGCAGATTTTGCAGTTTAAAATCCTTCCAATTTAAACTTGCTGAAGTTTCAATAGTTAAATCTCCTTGTTTCAAGTTAGTCTTCAAAGCAGAACCATTTTCAAGAGTATGGAAAAAAGCCTCTAAAAGCTGTAATTGATTCCGAGGAAGAGTATAGTAAACTTTATCATTTTCAATTCTCACTTCTTTCGGTAAAACTCCATTGGGAATTTTACCTCCTAAAAATGTTTTCCATCCTCCGATGAGATAGCGGTAAACTATGGATTCAGTTTCAAATTGAGGAGATTTTAATAAACGAAGTTCACCTTGCAGATAATCTTGATAAAGAGTTATTTTTTCAGGGGTAAAATGCACTTGCACTTTAATGTTGTTATATTTTATTGTTGCAATTAGTCCCTCCTCAGAATCTGTTTCTAAGCTTTTTAATTGCTCAACTCTAGATTCGGCTTGTTGACAAAGAAGTAAAACCGTTTTTTTCTTCAAAGTCAGTTGTTTAGCTTGTGAATTAAATAGAATATATTCTGAAATCATTCCTTGTAGGAATTTCTTGGAATCCTGAAATGTAAATGTGATTTTGTTCAGTACGTTCATAATGAGGTGATTTTAACAAATAAAATTATTGATGATTCAAATTTTTGCCATCCTTACCGCATCGGAATTAATTCCGAGGCTAATAAACAAAGTCATCTAAAGATGACTATAAATAAACTGAATTTAGCCCGTTTCAACGGACTTTGTCTATCAGCCTTTAAATTTATTTTAAGGTGGATTGTTGGACTAAATGAATTATATTGCTACCGCTTCTTTGTCCTCCGATTCATCTCGAATTTTAAAGTAGTAATAGAGGTTTGCAACGGTTAAATCAGAAGCTTGCTGTAAATTCTTGGGAACTAATGTTTTATAACCAGCAATACCAGCTTGTTGATTTACATAGTCTTCATAGTCTTTGCGTACTGCTGTTTTAAACATAAGTGTTAGTTGATCGCGCAGGGAAGAGAAATGTGATTTTTCTCTGTAATCTTCATATAAAAGTTGTTCCGGTGGTGCTGCTAAAGTGGTTGTTTCTTGGTTGTTATCTGGAATTTCGTTAAATTCTGGGGTGGAAAAATCAGCACTATTTAATAGTTGCAATTCTGAAGGGGGGAGAGAACGTATCCAATCAACTTGATTTTGAACTGTTACACCAACAGCATGACCAACAATACGACCAGTTAGACGCTCCCTAGCTATACCAAGGAGGTTTCCCTTCTGCGATACTACTACGACATATTTTCCAGCTTCAATACCAGCTTGAATAGCAGGGGGAAATGTAAACAACATATTTTTATTTATAAATAAGTAATTTATTCAACCATAGCCGTGATTTTGAGATAGCACTAACCGTATTTACACAGGATATCGCTGTAGTTACCTTCTCACCTGGAAAACTACTATTCCGTTAAGGGGACGATTCTATTCCCAAACAATTCTGGGGCTATAGTTACCTTCTCACCTGGAAAACTACTATTCCGTTCAGGGGACGGTTCTATTCCCAAACAATTCTGGGGCTATAGTTACCTTCTCACCTGGAAAACTACTATTCCGTTCAGGGGACGGTTCTATTCCCAAACAACTCTGGGGCTATAGTTAGCCTTTCACCTGGAAAACTACTATTCCGTTAAGGGGACGATTCTATTGCCAAACAACTCTGGGGCTATAGTTAGCCTTTCACCTGGAAAACTACTATTCCGTTAAAGGGACGATTCTATTGCCAAACAACTCTGGGGCTATAGTTAGCCTTTCACCTGGAAAACTACTATTCCGTTAAGGGGACGGTTCTATTCCCAAACAACTTTAGGGCTATAGTTACCTTCTCACCTGGAAAACTACTATTCCGTTCAGGGAAGGGTTCTATGCCCAAACAACTCTAGGGCTATAATTACCTTCTCACCTGGAAAACTACTATTCCGTTCAGGGAAGGGTTCTATGCCCAAACAACTCTAGGGCTATAATTACCTTCTCACCTGGAAAACTACTATTCCGTTAAGGGGACGGTTCTATTCCCAAACAACTCTA
>JASJCY010000062.1 GCA_030065825.1 Nostocaceae cyanobacterium
CATTTAGCCACTGTTTATGATGGTACTACTTTAACCTTATATATTAATGGGGAAGAATATGGTAGTACATCAGCAAGTTTCAACTTTACCGATACAAAATTTCAACTAGGTCTTCCTCTGAACTCAGAATCTCATTTTAACGGGAAAGTAGATGATGTTCGTATTTGGAATACTGCTCGTAGTGCAGAAGAAATTAGCAGTAACTACCAACAAACTTTAAGTGGAACAGAAACGGGTTTAGTTGGTTACTGGAATTTTGATATTGATAATTCTGGTAGTACTACAATTGCAGATTTAACCGGTAATGGGAATGATGGAACTCTTATTAACGGACAAGGGGATAATATTATTCTCAATCCAAAAGCAGGTGGTGATGACACCCTTGAGGGAAATGAAGGGAACGATACAATTGAGGGCAATTCAGGCAATGACTATCTAGACGGAGGAACTGGGAATGATGTTCTGATTGGGGATAGTAATGGTAATGTTCTCAGTTTAGATGGCACTAATGATTATGTAACCACTAACAATTTAACTGGACTTAATACAGGTGATTCCGTACATACCATTGAACAATGGGTTTATTTACCAGAATTACCGCCGAATGGACGTGCTTGGTTATCACTTTTAGGGGAATATGAAACAGGTTCTCATCACTGGTTAGTTAACTCTAACGGTCAGATGCAGATAGGTGTTTATGGTATTAGTAGTGGACAACTTCAACCAACTCTGAATGTAGGAGAGTGGACGCATTTAGCCACTGTTTATGATGGTACTACTTTAACCTTATATATTAATGGGGAAGAATATGGTAGTACATCAGCAAGTTTCAACTTTACCGATACAGAATTTAAACTAGGTCTTCCTCTGAACCAGAACTCAGAATCTTATTTTAAAGGGAAAGTAGATGATGTTCGTATTTGGAATACTGCTCGTAGTGCAGAAGAAATTAGCGGTAACTACCAACAAACTTTAACAGGTTCAGAAACTGGTTTAGTTGGTTACTGGAATTTTGATATTGATAATTCTGGTAGTAATACTATTGCAGATTTAACTGGAAATGGTAACGATGGAACCCTTGTAAACGGACAAGGGGATAATATTATTGCCAAAGTATCAGCAGGTAATGACACTTTAGTTGGAGGGGAAGGTGATGATACCTTAACTGGAAATGGAGGAGCAGATACCTTTGTCTTTAACGATCTCTCGGAAGGAATTGATACAATTACCGATTTTGATGGTACTCAAGGAGATATCATTCAAGTTACCCGTGATGGTTTTGGTTTAACTGAAGCTAATATTAACAACTTCACCTATGACTCAAACACCGGAGCTTTATCCTTTGATGGGACTCAGTTTGCAACCTTAGAAAATCCAGTAGGTTTCGATGTTAACAGTGGAATTGAAATCAAAGATGAATATCAAGCAGAGGTAGAATCGGATAACCCCATTGCTTATTGGAGATTAAGTGAATCTACAGGGACAACAGCAGAGAATTTAGGTAGTTTAGGTGATGCTGCTGATGCTACTTATTCGGGTAATCCTAACTTGGGAGCATCAAGTTTATTATGGTCTGGATATGGTAGTAGTGCAGCAGAATTTGATGGTGTAGATGATGGAGTAAAGATTCCTGACAATAGCAGTATTAATACCGGTACCTTCACCCAAAAAACCATCGAATTAACCTTTAATGCCGATAGTATTAGCGGGAAACAGGTTATATATGAGCAAGGTGGAGCTAGCAATGGACTTAATATTTACTTAGAAGATTCTCAGTTGAAATTAGGTGCTTGGGTAAGCAGTTCCGGAGAGTGGTTAAGTTACGATATTAATGCTAATTCTACCTATCATGTAGTTTTAGTTTTTGATTCAGGAGAACTTACTGGTTATGTAAATGGGGAATCCATTGGTACAGTTACCACTAGTTTTAGCTCTCTTCCCGGTCATACTGCAGATGTTGCGATCGCTCAGATGTCTGACTACACTCGTTTTTCTAATATTGAGAGTAGTTCGGGAGATGGTTATTACTTTGATGGGACTATTGATGAGGTAGCACTTTACGATGCTGCACTTTCTGGAGTACAAGTACAGTCTCATTTTGAAGCTGCTGCTATTTCACAAACCATAACTGGTGATAGTAATAATGTCCTTAGCTTAGATGGCACTAATGATTATGTCAGTATTCCCGATTCGGATAGCATAGATTTTGGCACTAACGATAATTTCACAGTTGAAGCTTGGGTTAAAGCAGATTCTAATCAACCAGATACTGGTAATCCCAGTAATGACATAATTGAAAAATGGAGCGCTTCTGGTGGCTATCCCTTTGTAATTCGTTATATACGCGATACTGGGGAGATTGTTGTTGCCCGTTACGATGGTTCTAAAGCTTCTGCAATTACTTCGAGTGTTACCATTAATGACGATCAATCCCATCATGTCGCTTTTGTTAAAGAGGGAAGTGAGTTACGCCTTTATATTAATGGTGTATTAGACGGAACAACCACTGATATAACAACGGGTAATACGCAGAACAATTCCCCATTATATATTGGTCGTCGCGGTAATAATAAGAATTATTTTAAAGGTGAAGTTGATGAACTTCGCATTTGGAATACTGCTCGTAGTGCAGAAGAAATTAGCAGTAACTACCAACAAACTTTAAGTGGAACAGAAACGGGTTTAGTTGGTTACTGGAATTTTGATCTTGAAAATTCTGGTAGTAGTACAATTACTGACTTGAGTGGAAATGGTAATGACGGAACTCTGGTTAATGGAGCAAGTGTTACTCTCAAAGATGACATTCTAGCTGGTGGTACGGGAGACGATACTATAGATGGTGGTGCTGGAAATGATGTAATTTCTGGTAATGGTGGTGAAAATGTTCTCACTGGTGGTACCGGTGCAGATGATTTTGTCTTCACTGAGGTTTCTAACTTCGTTGATACCGTTACAGATTTTAACGCTGCTGAAGGTGACCAAATTTACATTGCTTCTAGCTTTGAAGCAACTTCCCTTGACCAATTTAGCTTTGATACAGCTACGGGAGGACTTTCCTTTGAAGGAAACCAGTTCGCTACTTTAACAGGTGTCTCTACCTTAGATTTAGCTAGTACTGTTGTGATTCAACAAAGCTTCACCGTTGAAGAAAATAGTGCCAATGCTACAAGTGTTGGTTCCGTGGCTATTAATAACCCCGCAGCCAGCAATCCATATCAAATTGTCTCCGGAAATGAAGATGGTGTTTTTGCACTCAATACTTCGACCGGGGAAATTACCGTTGCTGATTCTAGTCAATTAGATTATGAAGCAATTACTGATACCTATCAATTAGAACTTCAAGTTACTGATGGGAATAATCAGACCTATACTAAACAGGTAGCGATTAATGTTACTGATGTTAACGAAACTCCCATTCTAAGTAATGACAATTACAATTTCTCTGTTGTAGAAGAATCAGCAGTGGAAACAGTAATCGGGACAATAGCCGCAACTGATCCCGATGCTGGAGATAGCCTTTACTATAGAATTACCAGTGGGAATGATGACAACATCTTTGATGTCGATCCGCTTACGGGTTTAATTACTGTTGGTGCCAACTCAAATAAATTGGACTATGAGACTCGTTCAAGTCACAACTTGAGTGTCGAAGTAACTGACTCAGAAGGTGGAACAGATACAGCAACAGTAACAATTGATGTTACCGATGCTAACGAAGCTCCTATTATGGATAGAGGAAGTTACTCCTTCTACATTAATAATTTTGGCACCCAAAGTAATGAAGGAGCCTTTATTGGTCAGATTTCTGCTAGTGATGAAAATAACGATAATCTCACCTACAGTATCACTGCTGGAAATGATGATAATTTCTTCGCCATTGATGCAAGTGGTAACATTACTATTAATCCGAATCTGAGTAGCAATGAACGTCAGAATCTGATTCAGAACACTGCCAGAAGTTTTGACTTAACTGTAACAGTCAGTGATGGGGAATTAACAGATACAGCAACAGTTACTCTGGAAAAAAGTACCTTTAAGGATATATTTAGGCAAGATGCTCAAAATAATGTTTATGGAGACTTCATAACCGAGGGTGCAGCAAGTGTAAAGCCGGCTTTTGCTGATGTTGACAATGATGGCGATCTAGATTCTTTTCTTGGTTCCACTAGCGGTAAAAACAACTTAAATGGAACTGTCGATTATTATGAAAATGTCAACGGAGAATTATCATTAAAACAGAGCAATATTATGAATTTCGCTGGTTCTGACGCTAAACCAGCTTTTGCAGATATTAACAATGACGGAAATATAGATGCTATTGTCGGTAGTAGTGATAGTACACTCCGTTATTATCAAGGTGATGGCAATGGTAATTTCACTGAACAAATTGGTAGCAATAATCCTTTTGATGGACTTTCCATACCAGGAACTTCCACCCCAGCTTTTGCAGATATCGATAATGATGGCGATTTCGATGCCTTTATTGGGGATCAGAGCGGGGAAGTAACGTATTACGAAAATGATAATGGAACTTTTGCTCTAAGTACCAATGGCAACAGATATCCTAATCAGGTAGTTGCTAGTGTTAGCTCTAATGCCTCTCCTACCTTTGCCGATATAAACAATGATGGTCATTTAGATTTAGTCGTCGGTAATGGTAATGGCAAAATTCGTTACTTCCAAAATGACGGTGATGGCAATTTTACTAAGCAAAGAGGAGATAACAACCCCTTTGATGGAATTGATGTCGGAGAAGGTGTAGATCTTCCAGAAGGCTGGGAAGAAAATGCTGCCCCAGTTATAGGGGATATCAACGGGGATGGCTACTTAGATTTAGCGATTGGAACCGGTTTTGGTCAAATTTACTACTATCAAGGAACTTCTGGAATATATGATTTAACATTTGAGTCAAAGGATCAGAGTATCTGGGGTAATGGAAAGGCTACTCAAAGTGGTTTTAATTTTGAACCATTTGCCCCGATTTCCTGGGATTACACTTTCGATAAAAAATTTGGTTTTGTTGAATTTGGAGGTGGTACTGCTGGAGATTTCAGCTTCAGCACCGGTTATGAACTTGGTTCGGGTTCAATTGATACTACTTTGCCTTTTGATATCGTGGTTAATAGTCCTAGCAAAGTCTTAGATGGCGATACAGTTACCCTATCCACGGATTACAATCTTTCCGATACTGCAAAGTTTAAAACCGAAACTCCCTTTCTTGATGTTTACTTTGACTTAGGTGCAGAGTTCTATTTGGGAGCTTATGCCAAGATTGATTATAAAGTAGGTAAGAAGAAATTTGATATAGCCGATAAATTAGGGACTGATATCGACTATTCACTAAATTATGGATTCGATACTCGCGAGGAATCCGGGACAACTATTAGTAATTTTATTGATGTTGCCTATGAGGGTCTAGATATTGGTTTAGAAAGTGCTATCACAAATGACAATACTCTTTCTGCTAGTGTAGAAGACCTTGTCCTATCAACGGAGTTTTCTTTCGATGATTTAATTGCAGAAAATTTGAAAGAATCTAAGAATCCAAAATTGCAAGCAATTGGTAAAGCTTGGCAAAGTGACTGGGATATTAAGGTAGCAGGGGTTGAGTGGGATTTATTAGATTTGGATTTGATAGCTGATGTCTCTGTAGAGGCAACCCATGAGTTAACCTTTGATTCTATTACTGGACAAGTATTCTTAGAAGATGAAAATGGCGATTTTACTCTTACACAGGTATTATTAGAAGATGGCACTACTAGCGATACTTTCACAGTTGGAGAAGATGTATCTTTTGACTTTTTGACTGGTATGGATTGGAATGGTAACGGACAGCTAGATTATAATTTGCAATTTGACCTAGTTAATCCTGAATTAACTACTGAAGTTGACCTTATTTTCGATCTAGATTTTGATATAGCTGCTCTGAAGGGCAAAGCTTGGTATGATGTTGGAATCAAAAAAGGTAAGGAGAAATTCGGACCTTTATTTGATGACTCTTTTGATCTGGGGCAAAAAAGCATACCTGTCTATAATGACACTTTTACATTAGGTGGTTTTGAAACTCAGGTCATCAACAATTTAGCAGTTGATATTATCTTCTAATCCTCAAGTTTTAAGAAACTCGGTTGCTTTTAGTTGATTGCTTTTGCAATTGGGTTTCCTGAGATTAATGTGGGTCAGTAATCGGTTTCTAGGTGGGTGAGGATATGGTCAATTTATTGATACAAACGATGATTGACTGTGGTCTTCACTCACACCATACAAAATACAGTGTTTAAGTTTATTAACATAAATACTGATTTCCTAGAGTCTTCATGTATCCTACAATAAATACTAAGCATATTATTGATAGTCATGCCAATTAATTGCTGTATTAATCGGATATATTCAGAAGCTTTCAAAATAAGGCTTTCTCGAACTATATAAACAGGACTTACGCATCCGAAGCTAGAAACCGGGTTTTTTCGTAGATATCTATTGCTCAAACCAACGATTTATCGTAGAAACCCGGTTTCTTTGCGTAAGTCCTAATAAATTATGGGTCCTATTTCAAACAACTACAATTTTTGAGAAAAAAACATGAAATATACGAGTAAACAAAATACTTTAGGAAATACTAATATATCTGATAATAATGTAAAATATCAGTGGGTTTATAACTTAACTCCTGCCAATACCATTGAATTTGATCCGCTGACATTTCCTCGTATCAAAAAACGTTGGCAATCCACTAAACAAAGAGGACATTTAGGTGGTGTTGCTGCTTTTGTTAATGAAGAGATGGTAGGACTAATTTTAGTAGAGTTATTACCCAAAGCTGCTGAAATTATTTCTTTCTTTGTTACACCCCAATATCGCCATCAAGGAATTGGTCATCAACTATTACAAAACTTAGAAAAAGCCCTAATTAAACTTCAGTGTCCGCAAATTCAACTGAAATATCGTGTTAGTGAATTAACTACATCAGCACTAGAATCAATTTTAAATAAACAAAAATGGTTACCTCCAAAAACTGATTTCCTGATTACCAAAGCTACCATAGAATCTCTCAGTCAAGCTCCTTGGGTTTACAAATATCCCCTACCCAAAAAATTTACTGTTTTCCCTTGGACAGAATTAACAGATGCAGAAAAAGCAAGAATTATTACACGCAAAGCTTATCCAGATGCATTAAGTCCCTTTATGGAAGATCCACGACTTGAACCCCTCAATAGTCTAGGTTTACGCTATGAAGGTGAAGTCATCGGTTGGACAATTAACCATCGCATCGACTCTGAGACAATTCGCTATTCGGTGATGTTTGTCGAAGAAAGATTTCAAAGGATGGGACGAGGTTTTTCATTATTAACTCAAGCAGTCAAACGCCAAATTGATAGCGGTATTCCTTACGCAACTGCAGCAGTTTCAAGCAGCAATTCCTCTATGTTACATTGTGTCGAACGCTATCACAAACCTTACGCAATGTTTATTTCTGAATCGCGCTACAGCTATAAAAACCTATCCGACTAATAAACATCGGTTTTTCTCTCAAGCAGGATAGCTACTGCTTTATACCTACAACTTGCACCAATGTCGTTTAACCCACATTCCCACCTTGAAATAAATTTCAAGGAACTAATAAACAAAGTCTACTTAAGTAGACTAGAATGCTTGTCTAGTCGTCTTTAGACGACTTCGGCTATGAGACTGGGATTTAAATCCCAGGCGGTTATTGGGAATGGTGCAAGTTATGAGTTATACGCCACATTAGCTAAAACCATTGTCAAATTGATTGTAGGGGTAAAGCAAAAGCTAAACCCCTACAGAACTATAGCGCTTTTCAGTTGTAGGCGTTCACCGTTAGGTGTTCCCGTAGGGTAGCCTTCTCGTAGAGTGTCCAATACACTTCTTACCTCACCCCGTCCGACCGACTCCCCTCTCCTTACTATAGACGCGGTAAGCGAAGCTATGCCCAAAGGGCTTTAGCGGCTTCCCGCAGGGTAGGAGAGGGGAAGGGGGTGAGGTTTATCTGTATTCTATACCGTTGAAAAAACATTACCCAATCTTGGACAATGACCTTATACCAACGGCGTTATAAGGATTCCCAGCAGGAATTTCACCTACCACCGGAAGTGCCTTTTTGGCTTGCTATACAGGGTATTGTCATAGACTCCAACCTGTAAAGCTTGACCACCGGGATGCTGTTAGCACTGGTATTAATATTCAACTTATCTCATGAGACCAGTGGTGTTTCCTATCTAGTAGGTAAGCCTTGCTGGAAAAGATAAGTATTATGTGGTTTTTATTCTACATTAAGATAAAAACAACACCAAAGTTAGTTTACAAAAGTAAATCACGATATTTGGGTAATTTTGGGTAATTTTGGGTAAGCTTTCGTTAAATAGTTCCAACCCTACGGGAAGTCTCCGCCTACAAGTGAAAACCGCTATAATTAAAATGTAGTGGGTGATAAGTATTACACTAAAAAATTTTTGACCAAATAATTGTTAATTGGTAATCTGAATTTGAAAATAACTAGATTTGTTTTAAATAACTCCAACAGCTAGGGTAATACATATAATGTTAAGTTTTGCAAGTATTTGTCGTCACTGGATTTTAAGTATTGCCTGCACAAGTACCAGCGTTTTTTGGATATGTCCCAGCAATGCTCAAATTACTCCCGACAGCACTTTACCGAATAATTCTACTGTCAATTTACAAGGAAATACTACCTTAATTGAAGGTGGAACAAAGAGTGGTAGTAATTTATTCCATAGTTTCAAAGAATTTTCTATTCCCACTGGTAACGAAGCTTATTTTAATAACTCAACTAACATAAATAATATTATTACCCGCGTCACAGGAGGTTCAATTTCTAATATCGATGGATTGATTAAAGCTAATGGTAGTGCAAACTTGTTTTTAATTAATCCTGCGGGAATTGTATTTGGTGAGAATGCACGATTAGATATTGGTGGCTCCTTTTTGGGGACTACTGCTGATGCAATTGGGTTTGGTGAAGATAATTTTTTCAGCGCTTCCAATCCCCAAAGTGATTCATCTTTGTTACGAATTAATCCCAATGCTTTGTTTTTCAATCAAATTAAAGCTGCATCGATTGAAAATAATTCAGTTGCAGAT
The DNA here is from genome assembly GCA_030065825.1 of Nostocaceae cyanobacterium. GTDB lineage: Bacteria > Cyanobacteriota > Cyanobacteriia > Cyanobacteriales > Nostocaceae > JASJCY01. Next base: position 9,124 of record JASJCY010000062.1, read on the forward strand.
GTGGGGTTAAATCCATCAGATCGATATCCTGGTAGGGGTTTGCGGGTATCGGATGGCAAGAGTTTGTTGTTGGTGGGTGGTAATGTAACCATGAATGGTGGTGGATTAGTTGCTTTGGGTGGACGAGTGGAGTTAGGTGGGTTAGCAGGTGCGGGAACGGTTGGGTTAAATGTAGATGGGAATAACCCCAGTTTAAATTTTCCTTCAGGGGTAGAAAGAAGTAATGTCACTCTAAGTAACGGTGCGGGTGTAGTCGTTGCCGCTGATGATGGTGGAAGTATTACGGTTAATGCGGGAAATTTAGAAATGACAGGAAAGAGTTTCCTATTTGCAGGGATAAACGAAAGTAGTGGTGACGATGATAGTAGAGCTGGAAATATTGACATTAATGCAACGGGCGTAATTTTTCTTAAAGAAGATAGCAAACTTGTTAATCTGGTGCAACCAAAAACGAGAGGATGGGGAGGTGATATCAATATCCGTGCTAGTAGGTTGCAGGTAGAGGGTGGAGCAAAGGTTGACGCAATTACATCTGGTAAAGGTAATGGAGGAAATTTAAAAATTGATGCCCAAGATGTTCAAGTGATTGGTGAAGGTAAAAATATTAGGTTCCCTATGAGTGCCTTGCGTACCTCTGCACAACCAACTTCAACAGGGGATGCAGGTGATTTGAGCCTTAAAACGAATACATTAACCGTGAGAGATGGAGGACTAATAAGTGCTAACAAATTTGGTAAAGGTAATGGGGGGAATTTAACTATTGAAGCTCAAAAGATAGAACTAATTGGTAAAGCCAAAAAAGGTCGGTTTCTCAGTTCCTTAGCAGTTTTTGCACAGGCAAGATCGACAGGGGATGCGGGTGATTTGTCGCTTAAAACTAATACATTAATTGTAAGGGATGGAGCTGTTGTCAGTAGTGCAACATTTGGTAGAGGCAATGGGGGAAATTTAATTGTTGAAGCCCAAAATATACAGTTGATTGGTATAGATAAATCTGGTGAATTCCCCAGTGGCTTGCGTACTTCTGCGGAGCCAAATTCAACAGGAAATGCAGGTGACTTGAAAGTTAAAACTAATACATTAATTTTAACAGATGGGGCAAAAGTGGATGCAGGTACTCTTGGTAAAGGCAACGGAGGGAATTTAACTGTTGAAGCTCAAAATATACAACTGATTGGTAGAAGCAAAAATGGTCGATTTGCGAGTGCCATAATTGCTTCTACACGAGCAAGCTCAACAGGAAATGCGAAGGATTTAACTATTAAAACTAATACATTAATTGTAAGAGATGGGGCAGTAGTGGATGCAGGTACTCGTGGTAAAGGCAACGGAGGGAATTTAACTGTTGAAGCTCAAAATATACAATTGATTGGTAGAAGCAAAGATGATAGGTTTCCTAGTGTATTGGGTACTTCTGCGGAGAAAAACTCAACAGGAAACGCAGGAAATTTAAATATTACTGCTAGTATTTTACAGATTGAGAATGGAGCACAGTTAAGAGTGAGAAGTTTTAGCAAAGAAGGAACCGCAGGTAACTTAACAATAAATGCCGATTCTATCCGCTTAAACAATAATGCTTTACTTACTGCGGATACGCGCAGTAATAAATTTGACGCCGAAAGGGAACAGGCGACAATTAATATCAATTCACAAGACTTAATAATGCGCCGTGGTAGCAATATCTTCACCAACGCACGCGGCGAAAACGTTGTCGGGGGAAACATAAATATTAATGCTGATATTATCGCTGCTTTGGAAAACAGCGACATCAGCGCCAATTCTGTAAACTTTCGTGGTGGTAATGTCCGAATTAAAACTCAAGGTATCTTCGGTATCCAATTTCGACCCCAACCAACTGAATTCAGTGATATTACTGCCACTGGCGCAAGTGACAATTTAAGCGGTAATGTAGAAATAATTAACCCCGATATTGACCCTAGCAGTGGCTTAGTCAATCTACCATCAATCTCAGTAGAAACAGAAGTGGCTCAAGGTTGTACTACTGGTAGTTCAATAGCCCAAAGTAGATTTGAAATCATCGGACGTGGTGGTTTACCACATCTACCCACTGATGCTTTGAGTGCAGATGCAGTGCAGGTTGATTTGGTGAGCATCAAACCAGAAATTAATAAACTTGCTAATACAAATGTTTCTAAAAAACCTCAAACCTCTACACCAAAGAAAATTGTAGAAGCAACTGGTTGGGTACGAAATAATAAAGGAGAGATATTTCTTGTTGCGGATACGTCTAATGGTACACAAATTGATAATTGGGATAAAAATAACCATTGTAGTGGCTAATGACTTGTTCTAAGTTAAAAAGCACCTAAATTAAATATTTAGACGGGCAGGGATGCTCCGCAGTCGCTACAACGGGGGGAACCCCCGCAACGCGCTGCTCTCCATCCCACAAGAGTTCTAATAATTTAGATTATAAGCGTTTAAATGCACAACAGCTTACTTTAATCTAAAGCCAATTACCAAATAAAATATAAGGTGCCCAGTATCTAGGACGTTTGTATTTACGACTCTTTAAAAGTTTAATCTGAGCATTACGCAATGCTTGAGCTTTGGTCAATTTTTTGTTGGCTAATTCCTGGTAAAATTGACTCATTAAGATTGAGGTAGATTCATCATCTAAATTCCATAAAGAAGCAATTGTACTACGGGCACCTGCTTGGAATGCTACACCAGCAATTCCCAAGGCTGCTTTTTCATCTCCTAGGGCTGTTTGACAGGCACTTAATACTAGTAATTCAATCGCTTCCGGTTTATTTTGTTCAACGGTTCTGACTATTTTATTGAAATCTTTGACATATATGCGTTCATTATTCCAAGCAACTATAAATGTTTCTTCGGCTTTTGAGCTAAACTTACCATGAGTTGCCAGATGAAGGACTGGATAAGGTAAAGAATTGATTCGTTCTTGTAATATCTTGCTGGTAAATTCCTCGTTTAAAAGTACATTGCTTGGTATTTGGGAGGTAATTTGTTCTAACTCCCGCTTCACATTGGGTAAAGGTGAAAATCCCGCAGATGGTTCGCTTAATCCTGCTGCAATCGCTCTCAAATCTTTTTGTAAAGGTTTGGCTTCAACTAGTTGTTGAGAAGGTATCAGTGCAATATTATATTTTTCGATGAGATATTGTTTACCATCATAAAGAACCGCAGGGGGTACATTCCGCAATACTCCATCTAAGACAAATACTAAAGTAGGATTATCAACAGATTTTAAAGCTGCTTCTAACTTCGGTTGAATCAGCCAATTGTAAACCTTTTGAGATTTTTTCTGAACGGTACGCAATGTGTGGGGTTTTGGTAAATCTCGCTGCAATTGGTTTAAAGTTTGTTTTACTTCATCTGCATTTACAACTGATTCGTAATGCAGCCATTTTTTATTTTTGTCTTTATCTTTATCTTTATTGTTCCCGTTACTTGGTAATTGTACAACTACGGATAATCGATCTTTCAAAATAAATGGGTATATAACCACAGCTGTGGGATTTTCTTGTTTTTGTACAAGTCTAGTTTCTAAACAATTATTGCGGAAAAAGTTATTTAACTGTGCTATCTGCAATAATTCTATAGTTTCGCTAGCTTTTTCTAAATTTATGGGATTAATTTCCGATTTTCCCTGACTATTTAAAAGTAAATCGACTCGCTCTCGATAAACTGGTTCTATATCTTCCTGAAAAGAAAACTTGACTTGGGGATTAACTGCAAATAAATCGTACCGCAAAGATTTTATAGTATTAACAGCTTTATCGTAAAATGAAATTGCATTTTCAATATTGCCTTTAGCTTTAAACAAACGTCCTAATTGCCATTGCCATTGATAAGTAATTTCTTCAGCACCGATACTTTGAGAAATAAATAAAGCTTCTTGGGTTAGCTTTTGGGCATTATCCCATTGTTGGTTTTTTTCATACACTTTACCTAATATACCAAGGGCATAAGATTCCGTGCGTTTGTCTTGCAAATTTCTTGCTTGTTCTACTGAATCAGCTAATAATTGAGCAGCAGTAAGGTAGGGATTTTGCGATGATGAATCCTTAAAATTCTGTTGCTTCTTACTTCCTGCTGACAATTGACTACCATTTAACTCAATTAGACTTTGAGCAAAGTTAATTCTGGCAAAAATTGCAGTACGACTGGGAGGTAATTTAGCAAGTCGAGTTTGGATTTGAGATGATAACCCTTGCAAATCTTTATTCTCCTTATTGTCAACCAGTAAACTAAATTGATTGACTAGGGATTGAATTACTGTAATAGGTGAATTTGCCGTTTTAGCAGCTTTTTGATAGTATTTTATTGCAGCTTGGGTATCTTCCTGAGCGCGAGCAGTGTTACCCAAACTAACTAAAATATCACCTATTACTTTATTATCTGACAAAGACTTTGCTACTTCTAAACTTTCCTTCAATACCTCACGAGATTTTTTTAAATCACCAGTAACTTGTACCACATTCCCAAGACTACGCAATCCCGTTACCTTAAGAGGAGTGTTAGTTTGAGCAGCCAAAATTTCGTTAGTTTCTGTTAAAGTTTTCTCAGCTCGACGATAAAATCCCAAAGCTTGCATTGCTTGCGCTTGGTTGATGCGATTGCGAATTACTGCGTTTTTGTCTCCAATTGTTTCATAAATGTCAACTGCCTTTTGCCAGATATTTAATGCATTTTCTGGTTTATTTTGAGCTAAATGTAAACGTCCTTGAATATCTAAAATCTGAGCCAGAATCTGGGGATTTTTGATTGAAGAATGGTTTTTTTGCTGTTGTTGGGTATATCCAAGTAAATTTAAACTTTGGGTAATGGCAATTTGAGCTTCACTCCACTGTCCCAATTGCTGATAAGCTAATGATAGATTCCCCAATGTCATAGCTTGCTGGAGTTCATCCCTATTGGCTGTAAATGCAGATATAGCTTTTGACCATATTTTCACAGCCTCAGCATATCTTTCTATGGCATAAAGTTGTTTTCCACGCTCAACCAAGTTTTGAGTACCGGGTACGCTTTGTACAGTAGAATTATTGGCGACTTTATAAGCCCAAGTAGGATGTAATAATCCCGTAAATAAAAACGTAATTGCAAGCAGCAATATAAAGAAAATACCCTTGATTCGGCGTAAACTAAATTTAGAAAAACTATAAATTTTTTCCTCTTTTCTACGTCTAAGTAATGTGTTTTTGCAGTTTGTTAAAGCCATATATTAATCTTTTTTCAATTGACAACAATCTACTATCGGTTGATTCACTAAATCTTTTAAACCAATTTCTTGTAAAAGCTTTTGCAAAGAAGTATCTCGTGGATTGCTCTTATGCACTTGCATCGCATTACTTAGCGCTTCAAACCAAACACCTCCAGCACCATAAAGTTGTACTTTTTCCTTTGGTGTTGCTTTTGATAATTGTGTTTTCAATGTAGGCTTGAGTTCCTCGCGCTTGATATACCCTTCCAGATTACCAATAATTTGATTATCATCCTTACAATAAACATTAAAATACCACCTTTGTTGCTTGCCAATTTGCAAAGGTTGTGCTTTTGAGGGTAGTCGCAGATTAATTATTCCTGGTGTTCCTGTTAAAGCAACTTTATATATTTGTTGATTTTCTGCTTCATCCTCTAATACAAATTCCCCATAGGTAATATTAGATTTATAGGGAACGTAAACTGACAAAATTGGATATGGTTCGCTAGTAATTCCATACACCAATTCAGATTTAGAATAAAAGGGTACTAAGGCTGTAAGTTGCTTTTTCACTTCTGACGATTTATTTGTCCCCATATCACAGCCACGACTACCAGCTGTTGAACGTTTACCTCCTTCTGGTTCCCCGGTTCCTTTTGGTGGTGGAGGTGCAGCAAAGATTGGTGAATTTAATTTTCTGCGAAGATTTTGGACTAAAGTTGAGCTATTTATAGATTCTGCTTGTACTTGGGTATAGCTACAGAGTACAAGACAGATAGCAAGAGCAAACTTAATGTTATGTTGTGGCAATTTCATTTTATCAACACCTTGATTTTTTCTAAATAATTTCCTTGTTCTGGAGAATTAAAGTAAATTACTATTATGCTACCCGTGAATATTAAAACTAAAGCTGAAGGAATTAGAGGAATTAACACTCCTTGAGAGAAAAAGAGGAAGTAAGAAACGAAATACAAAATACTAATTGCACCAAACGATGCTAATACTAAATATATTCTTTTCCGAAAGCGCCAAATAATTACACCTCCTACTAAACCCCAACTCCAAACCCATAAGATTTCTCCCCAAATAGGTAATACAGATAATAATGGTCTACCATCTTTGACTGCACTCACAATTTGACTTACCATTTGTGCTTGTAGAATCACCCCTGGTGCTTGTTGGTGAAATTCAGATTGTTTGCTATAAGGTGTAGAAAGGTAGTCTTTATAACTGTTAGCGGTAGTACCAATAATCACAATTTTGTCTTTTACTGCTTCACGTTTCAGCTTTCCCTTCAGAACATCTTCGAGTGTAACTCTGGGAGCAATTTCTAAAATAGAACCATTATAATTACGGTAATTAAGTAAAATTTGATTGCCTTGAGCATCGATTTTTTGATAAAGACCGATATGAGATTGCAATCGTTTAAAAATGATTTTACCCACTTTTAAATTCTTATCTAAATCGTAAGAAGCATCAATCCCATCTTGTTTAAGATAATGAAGCGCTAGCTGGGTACTGAGTGCAGAATGTGCAACGCAAGGAGATATTGGAGATGTTGGATTAATTGCTAGTAAATGACGACGTAAAACATTATCTGCGTCTAAAATAACATCGCTAAAACCCTGACGTTTCAGTGGGATTTCTGGAGGAGGTGAAATTCCAGGGTTGTTTGAAGTTTCATTCCTCACCTGACAAATAGCAAAAAAGTTATCTCTAATTTTTAGTTTATTAACTAACTCTGAATTTGATTTAGCTGGAAAATCTCGATAAATATCTAAACCTATAGTTCTTGCTTGGAATTTAACAAGTTTGTCTAACAGTTTTACTAGCGCTGTATCTGAAAGGGAACCTTTTCTTTGCTGCTGTTCTGGTAATTTTAAATCACTTTCGGTGATTTCAACTATTAGCAAACGCGAATCCCTACTTTCAGAGGGACGCTGACGCATCATTGCGTCAAAAGCTTGTAATTCCCATTCTTGTAATATTCCTTGATGCCTAATTCCTAATATGCTTGCGGTTATCAATACACTTGCTAACACAATTGCTTTTAGGGGATTACTATAAGAGACTTGCGACGAATTCCAAGTCATTGGTGTAATTTTCGCCGGATGTTCGCAAATTATTGGTAAACAACTCGCACCGGGATATTCACCTTCCAATCCTTGCAATTTTTCTCTTGCAGTACGAACCGCAGTATATATAGAATTACCATCAGCAAAGGCTAAAAGAAAATATTTGAGAAATTCTTGAGCTACTAAATCGGGTACGGGTTCCCTCATGACAATAATTTGAGGTATTTGTAAATCCTGTAGTTCCCGTGCTAATCCCAAGCCATCGCAGGAGTTAAAAATTGCTAACTGCAAACCATTTTTTACAGCGTTTTTCAAAGCATATCTGAGTTCGGTAATTGTTAAACTATCAACATCGTTAATATATATCCTACCTGTATCGCCTTCTGTTTTGCTATGTCCTGCAAAAAATAAGATATTCCAAGGCTGATTCCATAACTGATTGTTGATATCTTGACGTTGTGGCTGCACCAAAAAAGTTGTAGCCGCACCTGGTAAATCTTTTAATAATTGACGGTCTTTTTCTACATCAATACCATCACTATCACCCAAAATAGCTAATATTTTTAATTTATTTTTGCTGGAAGATGTATGAATAACTTCTGTGTGTTCTAATTCTGCAACACTTAAAGTTATTTCTGCTTTTGGATAATCCCTATCTACCAAATCCCACAAATGCCAAGGAAGTTTTTTTAACTGCATTTGAGTAGTGCGAATCAGCACTCGTATTTCATCAGATGGCGTTAAATGTTTAAGCCATTTTTCTCGAATAGGGCGAAAAGATTCACTCAAAAGCCAGTTATTTAATTGTTCTTTTAGTACAGAAACTGATTGATAACAATCCTGGCGACGTTTGGAGATTGAACCATCATAGGAAATTTTTTTGGCTTTAATACGGGTAAATTTCCACAAACTACTATAGTTTGATTGCCACTCTTCAATTGCAGCTATCATACTTTTATTTGCTGGTAATTCACCACTGCTTTCTGCAAAAGGACGTTGATTTTCTAAGCCAATTTCCAGGGTTACTCTCACCCCTACATTTAAATCACCATCTAGTTTTAGTACAACTAATTTTCTCATTGGTAGCACTTAGGTGATAAAACTTTCTATTATACTAACATCTCCCAAAGTCATTTTCAGATTGAAACTTTCATCTAAATCATTGGAAAATTCCAATTGAATATTTTTATTATTGTGGCGGGTATGGGCTTCCATAACTGCTTCTCCATCTGCATCTAATACACTTAAAGACAAATGGGGAAACAGATAAGTTTCTTCAACTATGGGATGAATTTCTACAACCACATCCATCTCACCTTCATTTTCTGGTGTAACAGTAACGATTAAGATTACTTGTTTTTCGATATTTGTTCCCAGATTAATTAACTTACCTCTACTTACCACATTATTTTTAGCACTTCTGGTTGCAAAAGCAAGATTTGCTTCCGTGGTATTGAATAAAGTTGATATTTCTTGCCAACCTGTATCAATAACATTATTAAACCATTGCCTTAAGTTAATAACTTTTGATTGAGCTTCTTGAACATTAGAATTTATTTCAGAAACAGAATTTGCTTCTTCCTGATGTTCTAACTCCTCTAGTAAATTATCTAAAGATTGGAATTGATTAATTGATACATATTCATTTTGTACTTCCTTGATAAATCCTAATATTTTTGCTTCTCGAAATGATTGATTAATTTGTACTGCCACATAACCCATACGATTTGATTGTGATTCCGGCGGTACGTAAACAAAACTTTCCCCTTCTAATACTGGAAGACATTCTAAAAAAACGTTATTTGCTAAGGATAAATCCGCTGTATCTAGATACATTTGGTATAAAATATTTTGACTATCACTTGCTTCTAAATCTGTCTCAACTCCCATGCATTGGAGATATGAATTCACAAACAATACCGCTAAGGTATTGAGACGAACTTTTTCTGCTTTATCTCCTTTAGGAAACTGACTACAAAACTCCTCAGCTTTTCGTCTAGCATTTGGAAATATTGGTCCGGCGTAAGTTAAAATATCTGTCTGGCTGTTCATAATTTCTACCTTGCTTAATGCTTAATATTTTTATATACATTCTCTTAAAATGGGAGCAAATTTTTTCATACATCTTTGGAAAAAAAGATGTAATGAAGAAATTCCAATTCCCCATTCTGCTGAAATCTCTTTCCAAGACATTCCAGAATATCTTCTTTTAGCTATTGCTTGAAAATTTGCTTCGGGATGACCTCTGATAAATTCTTTCACAAACACTCTTTTTGAGTCTTCCTCAATACATTCTATAACTTGCTCGTATAAAGATTTATATTCTTTAGATTCCGATGATGGTATATTTTCCATATAATCTCGATCTAAGTTTGTCTCCCTTTCTTTTCCCACAACTTTGGGTATTGCTTCAGGGAAAAAACGTCTATTTAATAATATATTTACCCAAGTCATCACTTCGCCACGTTCTGGATTATACTTTTCAATATTGTCTCCTTGACAAATGTAAAAGAATAGGTTTTGCACCGCTTCATCACAAATATCTTGATAATGTAACCTGTATTTATCGTTAGCTGGGTAACTAAGTTTACCTGATGTCCAAATAGCATTAATCAACCTTGTTAAAGCTTCCCGACGTTGCTTAGATGCCTGTGGGTATCCTTGAGCTGACAATGCCAGTTCTTTAAGACGTGTGTTTAATTGTTGTTTTGAATCATCACTCATATCACAACTTCAGATTTAACAATGCCTTAGTTTGACTCCGCTCTTATACTCAGGGTTACAAATCTCAAAATTCCACGATTGTTTACAAAAGGTTACATTTGCCGGTCAGTTGAATAAAATTCAGAAAAACGTTTTAGCCGAACTTTGTGCTTATACTCAGGATTAGAAACCAAGAAATTCCACAAGTCTTTATAAAACTTTACATTGTCTCAAATTTTGCACATAAAGTGCCTCCTTTGCAGGGTGATGTTAGCTGAGTGCTTCGCACACCTAATTATGGACAAACTGCTCTCACAAGGGCAAGAAGAAAAATTCTATTCACCAGCGGACAAACTGCTGGAGCAAATACACCATTAACCTTAACTGCTGGCGATCGCTTAGTATTCTATATGGTGAAAAATAATACCAGTTCCAACTGGCTGCAAGCAAATCCTGATAGTGTGAACCGCATTGGGCGGGTACTCGGTTCGCAGTTTGTATTTGATAATTTAATTGGAGATGATGATGACAATTTGGATGATTTAGTATTACAAATTGAATGGGATTAAGGGGGAAATAGGCTATTACAGGAGGCGATGGCGATATCCTCAGAATGTTTTACTCCTTCAAAGGATACTGTTGCATCATCTCCTCAATTTCCACAGCCTCCCCTTCTGGGGTATAAACCACCCCTGTTGACATCGCCAGTACAATCCTTTCCCTACGTGCCCATTCAAACCAAGCGCTAACATCAGAAGTTACAGTATTTTTTGCCTTTTCACCACTCTTGCAACTGTTGATGAATAAACCAGTTGGATTATTACACCATCCCTCGTGAATCGCTTCTTTGACACGAGCGATCGCTCCCTGCACATTCTCCCAATATTTTTTGATTACTCCCAAACATGGGTCTGGATTAATTCGCAGCCGTTTCAACTCAGTACAAACTTCTTTTACCTCTTGCTTTGTGGGCTTTTCTAAAGTCATAATGACTTTAACTTGCGGCTGGGGAAATTCATCCTCACCAGAGTTTATCGTTTCAGTCGAATCAACCTGTTCTGATTGACCAACGTAGTCAGAGGTTTGGGATTGCGAAAAGTTTGCGCGTCCGGGTTTCCCGGCGCAAAACTTTTCAAGACGCTCCCAAGTTTCTGTCTCCTTAGCCAGAGCTTCCCAATCCACCTCCCCATCTTGTTTTTTCCCAACAGCAGTGTTGTTGTTTTCAAAAAGGTTTAAATTAGTTTCATATGTTGACGGATTATTCGCACATACATCCGAAATATTTGGCACATTTATGCCAATTTTTTCGCATTGATTAAACTCTATGATTTCTGTAATTTTCCCCTGATTCAGTCTATACTCACAGGCTGTGTCTTTAGGAAATCTATGAGATGGTTGTTCTTCTATCAAGCCATCAAAAACTAGTTTCCTGATATGTCGGCTGATTGTTTCTCGACAGTAACCTAAAATATCAGCCAGATTATCAAATGTGATTCGTACCCACTCCTGACCGTAATAATGCTTCCCGTCTAACCAAGACAAAATTGCTGCTTTACACTTCTGACGGCGGTTAAAGGTGGCAAGAAATTCCTTGAGGATGTTAATTGGAGGGTGAATATTTCCCAGTGTTACAGAGGTAAAACTACTCATTTTTTACCTCCTATGTGGGGACGGAAAGTTAGATTAATTCGACATCCAACCAATTTCTTAGTTTTAGGAACTTGATGCAAATGAGTAGATTGACAACCCGGTAGCATAATCAGCAAACTGCCATGCTCCAACCAAAAATCAGTGGGTTTACCCCCAATCGGTTTGATTTGGAATTTACGACTTGCTCCAAGACTTACGGAAGCAATTGCTGGGTTTAAACCCATTGAAGATTCATTATCAGAGTGCCAACAAGAGTGAATGCTGTCCATCACGGTATTGGTTACCAATGACGATGTTGAATTGATACCCAGTAAAAGCGGTGATTTTATCTCTCAATTCAGCTAATATTTCTGTCCACGGTAGGGGTTGTAGTAGTACGCTTTTTGAGTAGAGATAATCACAGGCTTCGTCACCATAGATACATTCAAGACGAGGGACAGGTAAAATTTTACCCACCATTTTGATTTGATTTTGTTGCCATTGCAGTGCAAGAGCGTGCTGATACAATTCGTTTGCTTTTTGAATGCTCAAAAAGTCTGGGTAGTAAGTGACTGGTAAGGATGGGGTTGATTCATCAAAAAGGGACATCTGTTTCATATTACTCATCCATCTAGTGAGCCAGTGACACGTGCGGCTGTCCCGTCCGAGTCAACTGGCGATGACCAAAGTTTTCTCAATGCTTCTTGTTTTGCTGCTTCTAAACGTTTTTTCTCCTCTGGTAATATCTCGCCAACTGCTTGCTTAAGCTCCTGAATCTGCTTTTGTTTCATTTGCTCGGTACCAAGAGCAGGTAATGACACAGCCTCTTGTTTACCTTGATTTGAAGGACGAAAGCCACGACGGCGAAAAAGAAAACGGAAATGGCGTTTATCTTGTGGAAGTAGTTTCTTCCATACGTCTGCATCCCATCCTGGGGGCATAAAGTCAGATGATATTGGCAGCAGGTTTTGGACTTGGGATTGCAGTTGAGCGTTAGCAGAGGTTAAGGATGTTATAGCCTCGAATGCTATTTCCAACTTATTTTCTAATTGCGTAATTCTGGAGTGAAGTGCTTGTGATTGCCCAGTAACTAACCAGTCGCAGACCCATTGCTCTACCAAATAACCAAATTCATCCGAAAGCCAAATACCAAATCTGACTGCCAACTTAGGATGTATCCAAGTACCTCCTCCATTTGATGGAGAGCCTCGAAACACTTGATATAACTCAATCACCGGAATCCCGGTAATTGAACTCAGATGTTGCAGTGTTTCTTTTGTTCGCTCTAATTCAAGCCAGTGACCGACATCACGCCTTTTACCAGTTGCCAGTTTGTAAGCTCTAGTTAAAGCAGTAGCATTAACATATCCATCTGATTGGCGTTGTTCCACAAATGATTCATTTACTTTGTGTGAAATGATGGTTATTGCATCCATAATCTCCTCCTAATTTTGACGCAAGACAAAGAGGGCGACACGTTCTCTTATACCGCTATAGAAATTTTGTGCTTACAAAATCATTAGAACGTTTGCCAGCATTGCTATCTGCCGCGCCAGCAGTTGTTTTGCCTCGTATATCGAACCATGCCTTAGCTGGTGAATGGCTTGATGCAAGCCAGTGTGGGCATTACTTGCACCGTTAATTGCTGTTTGTAAAACTTGAAAATCTACGATCTCATGTGGTGAATTCTTCATTTTTTGGCAATTTACGAATGATTATACTTATAATGCTGTCTGTCTATTGTTGCTAGAATTTATGTGGCATCATAAAATTACGCATCATAATTTAGAAAATCTTTGACGCGCCTAGCAATATAGTCAATAAGGGCGATCGCTCCGATAAAAATTGGTGGGAGCGATCGCTTTTGTTGTCTAGTAACTATAGAATATAAAATCTGTTAGCTTATGTCAATTACCAGTAGACAGAAAAAAATTATGTTGGATGTAAAATATGTTGCTTCTATTTATTGGAATAAAGAGCTAGGTGGACGACTTAAACTCCTAAGAGGAGGACGTTCTGTCCGTGCAATATCAGAAAAGACCGCAGAGCTTGGTGAGCGCATATCCCATCAGTACATTCATATGCTGGAAGATCCCGAAAGGTATGATAATTCAGCTTCTACGGTGTCTTTCCAAAAAATTTCCGTTCTTCTCAAAGCCTTAGATAGCAATATTGAAAACTTTTTTGACACAGCTATCACAATTGTGTCTATTGCCTCTTGACATTTGTCTATAGCTAATAGACAATAGGAGTTAACAAAACAAAAGACGATCGCCCCGTCTGACAAACAAGTGCGATCGCCTTTTACCTTTTATTCAAGGAACTCCATTATGGCTTACAAAACACATACACAGCAAGCACTTTTTGCTCCCTTCGTAGACGAACAAGTTCTAGCATCAGTCGAATTAGAAGACCAAACCACACAACAAGCGCAAGCTGTAGTACCAGAAGACATAACAACAGTAGAAATCAGCTTCTATGACCATAAAATCTACGCTGGCGACGAACTAATAGCCCAAATTACCTATGACCACAATGATTTCGTAACACAACCTTGGCTAGTAATGGTCAACAGTGTGGAAATCTACCGGGCTGATACCTGGGCAAGATGCAACAGCTATATTCAATGGCATCACAAGCAAGGCACTTTACCAATACAAAAGCAGGAATTATCTACACAAACACCTGCTACCACTGGCTCGGAAGTAATAGCGTCAATTGCGATCGAATGTGAAAAGTTTGGATTTGTTCTGGAGGGCGACGGTAGCATTTACCACAACGATGTCAAGCTAGGTGAAGTTGGTTGCACCGAGGGCAGATGGTGGGTTGTACGCGCATCTTCTGGGGATCTACAAGTGCCATGTGATTCTGCATTGGACGCGGTGTGGTCTTTGTGGATGGCGGAAGTAACTTTTGGAGAAGCTGAAGCTACACACAGCGCGTCTACACCCACTACTAATTCAGATATCAAATCTGTATTTTGTGAAGAATTATTAGACCTTCCCTTTGACGAATTGACTCTGAAAGAATGGAAACAACTCAAAGAGTATAAACCACTCCAAGAAAATGTGGTTTTAGTTGCAGCGTAAGACAAATAGGTGGGCATTCTGTCCACCGCTATTAACTTTTCTTTTGATACCAATGGGAACCATTGAAATACTAAACGAATTTAATTCTTGCTACGTCACCAATTTGCTCCTGAAAAATGGGCAGGCTAGCTCCACAGGAGCCGCTACGCGAACAAACAGAACGAACACCTGTGGCTGCCAAAATAACCAATCAACCAAGCCTGCCCATTTTTTTGAGAACGCTCGGTCACGATTCAAGGAATTGCTCAGTCTGAGAAGTGGCAAGAACTAGTTAATTGTGAAAATGCTGACCCAGAAATGAAAACACATCTGGGCGATGTACTTCACTATTTGAGTGAAGCAATGGGCTGTATTGAGCAGTTTATTGAAATCCAGGATAAGTTTGTGGAAAAATCTGAGGAGTTGTAATGAATAGTGAAATTAAATTAGGGCTTTGTAATCCCCCTGAACCCATTTATCTATACGTCCATCAAGGAGAAATTAACGGCGAATCATATTGTTGGTATCGTTACAATATCACTCAAGACAGAATTATTCCAGTACAGCAAAAAGGTTTAACTGGATATCTGTCTGAGCTACGATTGACCACTAAAGAATTTAAGGGTAAAGACAATCTGAAGTTAGATATTGTTGTAAGTGCTGATGAGATTTACATTGTTAGGACAGGAATAGAAACCAACTTTGCCAAGACGTTTCTATTAGCTGTTTCACGAGTGCAAGATTTTTCAAAACCTTTAACTATTGGTGCAATTCCGGGAGAAAGTAATGTTGTTTTCTGCCGACTATATGATGCAGAAACTAAAACCCGAATTCGTAGAGAATGGAATCCCAATGCGGATTGGGCTGAAATTATTCGCACTTTTCAAACTAAACTGGAGCAGGATTCAAATAATAATAAATCACCAATTAGTCCCTAAGAGCAACAAACGGTCTTTTAACTCCTTTCTTAATGACATATCTGGAATTATGAACCAAAATGAATACTTGTTTGAAGAGTTAGATCCACTAATATTTTGTCGAATATGGGGTTTAACTTATGAAAAAGCATCCGAATACCTTAAAGTCACAGCTAGAACAATGGCTGCTTATGCTTGTCAGGGTAAAGTTACAAGACGTAATCCTTCTTCTAGGGTCAAAGCTTTAGCAGCAATGCAACATAATGCTTGGATTAGAGAGGGCAAAAAACCAATGGATATGCGTCTACTACAAGCAATTGTTTAATTAATAAACACAGTTGTCGGTCCTTGTTCATATAGTAATGAAATTAACGCCAATGCCTTGATTAATCACAGAAACTATCGACTCTAATATCCCTCCAAATATCAGAAATCTGCCACCCTGAATTACCAATAGATTGGACTATAGGATTATCACGGACTGGAATATAGTCATATGTTCCACTATCTACGATTACTGGTTTGTTCTCAACAATTGCTTCTGGAATATGCTCAGTCTCTGTTTGAAGACTTTGCTCTGAAGATTCTTCTATTTTCTTGATTTTATCCAGGACAAGCTTTTCCGATTTTTTGATTAATTTCATATTGACGACAAATTGATAAAACTATGTATAAAACCTGAAGATTCTAACTTCTTTTCAAAGAAAAGCTAAATTATTTCCATCATCTTGAGAACAAAATGATTGGTGCTAAAGAAAGTTAGAATATTGAATGAGCTAACAATAATACACCAATTCTTTGGAGAAAGCTAGTCTGTTTAAAAAGACTGGTGGGTCTTGATTTGAGCTAATCTTTGCTGCAATTGCGTATACCGTTCCTTCTGATTGACTGAGCGCACAGCCATGCTAATCGCTTTCTTAGAACCAACAATAATCGCTAGTTCCTTGGCACGAGTTAACCCTGTATATATCAAATTACGTGACAACATCATGTAGTGCTGAGTATAAATTGGCATAATCGCAACTTTGTACTCAGAACCCTGGGACTTGTGAATCGTAACACTCCAAGCCAAAGCAATTTCGTTCAAGTCAGCATAATCGTAACTTACATCCCGTTGCTGATATCGTATAATTACCTCCTGTTCCTCCGTATCAATACCAGTAATAAATCCTACGTCACCGTTAAACACTTCCCGGTTATAATCATTGGTCAACTGAATTACCCTATCCCCAACCCGAAAAACAGTACCACCCCTTGTTACTTCCAGCTTCTGGGGACTTGGAGGATTAATTAACTGCTGCAACACATTATTCAGGTTGCGTGTACCAACTAATCCTCTGGTCATTGGTGATAACACCTGTACATCGGTAGCAGGATTAAAACCAAGGGAAGGAATGAAATTTGCAATCAACTCACTAATTGCCTGAACCCCGTGTTCTGGTTTCTGCCCCCCGCCATGCCAAAGACAATCAGAGGTAGGATTATCGGAAATTGGCTCAATATTGGGGTATTGTCCCTGGTTAATTCGGTGGGCACTTGTAATAATTGCACTTGTTTGGGCTTGGCGGAATATCTGTGTTAACCTGACAACGGGTACTTTTCCCGAATTAATCAAGTCTCCCAGCACCTTACCTGGTCCGACGGAGGGCAATTGGTCGGTATCACTAACAAGAAGTAGCTGGCTGTCTTCAGATATGGCTTTAATTAAACTATATGCCAAGAATAAGTCCAGCATACTTGCTTCATCGACAATAATTGCTTTTTGCGGCAGGGGATTTTTCATGTCCCGCTTAAAACCCATATGTGCAGGGTCAAATTCCAGCAACCGATGCACGGTTTTTGCTTCCAATCCCGTCATTTCCGTTAACCGTTGTGCTGCCCTTCCCGTCGGAGCTGCCAGGGCAATAGATTTACCCATTGCCTTCCACAGTTCCACAATAGTCCGGACACTAAAAGTTTTCCCTGTTCCTGGTCCACCACTTAACACCCCGATTTTAGAGTATGCAGCCATCTCTACCGCTTGTTGCTGTTGTGGGGAAAGTTCAACTTTACGGTTTTGGGTAAAACGTGCCAGCCAATCCCGAACACGCGGGATGTCTGCTTCAACCCTTTGAGTTAAACGCTGACTGATTAAGAAGGCTAAGTTATTTTCAGTATTGAAAAATGCGGGGTTGTAGCAAACCAAAGTCTTGTCCGGTGTCCTTTCTCGAATCAATTCGTCAGCTAAGGACATGATGACAGATAATTGATAGAATTGCTTCTTCTGTCGGTTGGTGGTTATCAGTTTTGAGACATTGGCACACCTGTTCTACTAATTCGGGTTGCGGTAAATAGCAATGTCCGTCTTCTGATGCTTTATTAAGTATATGAGTAATGCCTGCACGGTAGCGAAATTCGGAATCGCTTGGTACACCTAAATTTCGGGCGATTTGGTCTGCGGTGATAAAGCCAATGCCATAAATATCAACCGCAAGTTGGTAAGGATTGTTCGTGACTATTTCAATCGCTTTATCGCCATAATTCTTATAAATCTTAACTGCATAGGTTGTAGAAACGCCATGAGTTTGCAGAAATACCATTACTTCTTTGATGGCTTTTTGCTCATTCCAGGCTTTTTTAATCATCGCAATCCGTTTTTTGGCGATGCCATTAACCTCATGCAGGCGATTCTCCAAAGGAGAGGCTTCGCCAACAATTTGATTCTCAATAATATCCAGGGTTTCTAAACCGAAATGGGCAACAATTCGCTTGGCGGTGACGGGACCAACACCTTTAATTAAACCACTACCTAGATACTTTTCGATACCTGTAATTGTTGCGGGTTTGGTTTCTTTGTAATTGACAACTTGAAATTGCAGTCCATATTGGGGATGTTCGCGCCAAAAGCCATTAAGTTGCAGAGTTTGTCCTGGTTGAATACCTGCAAAGCTACCAGTAATTGTAGTTAATTCCGATACTTTGGGGCGCTGTAACCGCGCTACCGTATAACCTGATTCTTCAGAATGGAAAGTCAAACGTTGTACCACTCCCGTAATTGATTCCTGGTTGGGGGTGGCATTATTTGATTGCTGATTGACTTGATAGCCGTTGGACATTGCTTTTTCAAGGATGGCGCAAATATTATACCTAGATGCTTATAAATAGGAAAGTTTAAGTAAATTATAAAGTTTAATAGTATTTTTGTATTGTAATTTATGGAGGATTTTCTAGTTGTGGATGCTTTAGTGTGTTGATAGCGCTTCTGGATAATGACCAAATAGAGTATAAATTACAACAAAAATATTGCCCTATAGCAATAAGGAAGATGTTTACTTCTAGATAATGACTGAAACATCACTATTTTTCATTAATCAACAAAGTTGTCATCATTGTTCATTGCCTATAAGAGTATAGGTTTTTACTTTTGAAGTAATGATGTTAATAGACAGATGATAAACTGGCAACAAACTGCCAAATCAACAATAAATTTAACGTCACTCCAATATTTACATCATAAGCGTCATCACTCCAAAAAAACAATTTTGAGCAAAAAATCATTAAAAAATGGAGAAATACAATGCTTAAACTATGGAATTCAAAATTGAGTTTTTATATTGTGGGGCTACTAGTATCTATCATCAAAAGTATACATATAGTCTCAGTACAATCAAAGCGTCATTTAACCCTACCCATTGAAAAAAATGAACTGCCGATTTTTGACATACTACACCCTACAACATTACTTATGCGAAGGAAAAACAAGGTTTTGCCCTCAATGACAAACTACATTCGTTTTGCTGACTTTAACCTCACAAGCCACTCAAAAACCACGAAAATATCTATAGATAGGATAATTACTGTTGTACTACAAAACTGTAATAATTACAGGGCAAGGATTAAGCAAATTGTTATCAAACAGCAAGACAATTTTCACCTTCCCAAATGCCCATTTTTCGTATACAAATTTTCAGCGTCAGGCATGAATGTAGTATCTAGTAATCAAGTACGAGTACCAATATATACAGGATAATTGCAATGTGTACAAGAAAGAGAAATACTCAAAAACGACAGTTGATGGTGCAACTGAAATAATCGAAAAAACTGAGATTAGTAACTCAGGATTATTAGAATTTTGTGCTGCAATCATCGCCATAACTCTTGCAATCCTGACAGCAACTTTAATTTTGTACTTTGTGAATCATGGTAATAATAGAAGATTGGATAGCACAAAGAAGCAATCTCAAGAAACAATGCGAACAGATTCGCGGAGTTTTTATTAGCGATCGCACTTGGCGTAATTGGGAAAGACTATGTGGTGCAGTCTATAACCAAGGTCAAAAAATCAACAATCGCAAGTACACTGATGAAGAAACACAACTGCTACTATGCTTGGCATGGTTACGGAAGCATTACCCCCGTGTAAAAGTCACATATAAAAGCCTACGGAATTATTGGCTCAGTAATACTTATAAAATAGAAGAAGTATTTGATGCTTGTTGTAAAGGTAATAAAACCCAACAAGAACCAAAAACAAAATCTCAATTTATAGCTTTATCTCAGGTCAAAAAATACTGTGATGCCATTATTAATCGTCCCTTATCTCGAAATTGCTGGGCTAAGTGGAAGCAATATTTAGGAATTAAAAAACATACACGTTTTGTAGAATCAGGTCAAGCAGCATTACTGACTTTTATGGCATGTTGGCGACATGATAACCCAACTCAGCCTTTTCCCTCGGTGAATCGATTGCTAGTGATGATGGAAGATTGGTCCCGTACAGCAATGAGTTTAGAGACTGCTTCCAGTGCCAAGATGTGGCATCAATGGCGGATGCAAGGATGCAGGGGGAAAGACTTACATAAATACCTTCAGCTTGTGGTTACAAAGTTTGCATCCGCACTCTGTATAAATGGGGAGATTTTAGCCAACGTAAGCATTACTCAGTTGCAGAATTAGCTGAGTGGAAACGAATCGCACAGGAGAAAAGATATGGCGCGTAGAGGTTCTGAATTAACAGTAAAAGCTGAAGGCTTAGAAACACAAACTAAAAGTATAACTCGACGTAAGAAGGAGACAATTGCACCTGTTAAAAATGCTCAGGCTGTTGCAATTGAGGAGTTAGAAATAGCGTTTGATGACGACTTACGCATGGCAATAATTCAAAGCTTGGTCAAAAACAAGCAATTAATTTTGCAGCAAGCATCCTCAGAACGACAAATATCTCAAGCATTGGAATTAGCCAGATTGGAAGCAATTGAAAAAGCCAGAGAAGAAGGAAAACAGCAAGCACGTTCGGAGATGGTTGTAAAAAAGAAAGAACAAAAGATTGCTATTCAGAAGCGATTTGTAGAAGTGGAATTACCACAATTATTAGATAGCTGCGATTATCTAGGCTATGAAACCATGAAGAAAACTATTGATGATTTTGCTAATCGTGTTGGTGTTGTTTTGAAATGGGAGGAATTAGAAAATGGAGAATTTCGATGCACACCAAGTTTCACCTGAAATTGAGTCTTTGGTTGAAGTACTTAATCAAGGTAAAGGAATCGCTGAAATTACCCAATTAATTCAGCACTCAGTACAGCATCAGATAGAAATTCAATTAACAGAATTTCAAGAAGCGATCGCCCAAACAAATCTAGCAGTAATTGATGCAATGCACCAAGAATTGACATCACTCAAGGCAGAATCTGCTACCTTACATGGAGTGATGGAACGACTAAAGACGGCAGTAACTCCCGATTTATCTGGCTGTGATGATGAAGTAGTTAGCTTTCGTCAAGCTATCGATAACTTGGAGAAATATGGCAGTATTATTCCTTCTAATTCTGATATTGCTGCTACCCAATCTCGCTTCCAAAAAAATCATGCTTGGTCGTTAGTACGACAATCATTGGTCAAATTTTTAATTGTAAAATTGGAGAAAATGCTTGGAAACCGCACAATTTCATAGAGCTTTCTGGGACTATGCTACTAACATCGGTATCGGGAAAATTCATTATCAGCCACTGGGGATTATAGCCTTTAGCTTTGAATCAGGCTCACCTAAATTCGATGTGAATTTACTTAATAAGGATGAAATTAGTTACTACCGTGCTGCATATAAAAAACAAGGTATACTTCTAAGATTGGGGGTGCAGATTGATAGAGATGTTGATGTAGTTAGGGTAACAAAATCAAACAATATTTTCACTTTCCCAGAACTAGATTTATCAGTCAAAATTGAGGGGAATTCTAGATGGTTTCGTTCAATTGATGGTGAATGGACTGCAATTGAGAATGCCCCATTTGTTGAATATCAACGTTGTGACTCCTTAATTTTTGTAAATTAAAATGTCAAAAAATAACTCTCTTAATCTTGATGATTTAAATGGCAATGTGAAAAATGCCATTGTTTTTAGTGACAGCCACTTTGGTTTAGAATCAGCAGTTTGGCAGAATGCCCAACGAATTGCAGATATGTTGCCCTAAGATTGTGCAAGTATCGGGGGACATTACAGAAGAAACTGTACTCAACCTCTTGGATAAAGCCAAGGGTGCAGAATTGCAAGCGAAAAACTGGACTGAGTATGCAACTGCATTTAGCCGCTATCTCAAGGCTTTTTACAAAGTTAAACAGAAGCAAGGGGAAGTCGCTGAGAATGCAGCATCAGCTAGACTCAAGCACGCTGAACTGGAAAAGGAATTGGGAGTTGCTTTAGCTGGATTGGAATCGAGATATCGTCAGGTAGTCGGTTCTTATCGTAGTGCGATCGCTGGCACTAACGATGATTTACAAATCAACCTGAATCGGATTGCTAGTCAATACACCCAAGCACGAGTCAAGAAAGACGAACGGGAACAAACTCATGCCAAGAAGGAAGAAACACCCTATGCCAAACAAACTGCTTCCTTGGTTGAACGCTTCCGTAAGGCAAGGGAAGCGCATTATTCAGGGGCAAGTATTGGGATTACCCAAGCCCGGAGGGCTTATTAAGTAATAAGTAATAAGTAATAAATAATAAATAATAAGTAAGAACATAAGTCTTCTAAAGGTATAAAGTCTCTTCATTAATCAAGAAAAAGATTCATGCCGACTTGCCGTTTTCAATCCGGGCAACTATGCCTTCTGTTGGCGCAGCCAACAGGCTTTTATTCAACTTATTACTTATTACTTAATACTTTTTACTTATCAACTGTAGAGTTTCAGCTTAGATTATGTCAAAAATTTGTCAGATTTATCGTTGGATGTGCGGATTTATCATGGCGACTGCTATTGCCCAGTTACTAAGTTTACTTCCTTGGTCGTTCCTGATTATTGCAGTAGCAGCAACAATAGCCTACACCATGGGGCAGAAGGAAAACTCCATGATTTTGCAAGTAGTTGCCACAGGATTAATTTTTGGGTGGATAAAATGTTATTTCGCTGGTTAATGATTGGTTGTCAAAGTTTGCTTGCTCTGGTGTTAGTTACAACAGTGAGCAAGAAGAATCCACTGTTGTTTTTACCAGGGAATATTATAGCGTTCGCGAAGCGTGTGCGAAGCACTCTCGCTCTGGTTAGTTCAGCCGCTATCGATTTGCGAAAGCTAGAAAAGGAATATGAGGATATTGAACGCCAGGAAGATATGCTGTTTACCCTCAAAGAGGTGCAGGGTGAGGAACAATTAGAATTTCTGGAGACAGCCGCAGAATCCCGTCGCAGTCATGAAGATGCTGATAAACAGATGGAGCGACAGTTGAAAATGCTACAAGCGACAGCACCATTATTCAGTGAATTACTCC
Source organism: Nostocaceae cyanobacterium (assembly GCA_030065825.1). Lineage (GTDB taxonomy): Bacteria > Cyanobacteriota > Cyanobacteriia > Cyanobacteriales > Nostocaceae > JASJCY01. The sequence continues at coordinate 32,447 of JASJCY010000062.1, forward strand.
AGCTAACTGGACGTAACGGGGCGGTTGAACGTATGGCATTGGGGATGTTGCAAGGGGGTGCTTCTATTGGTGATGTGTTAGTTGCCACAGCTGATGCTGAGATTAAATTAGAGCAGGCGAAACTGGCAGCACTGCAACAAAAACAGATGTCTATGCAAGCTGCGATGACAGGGCAGCAAATTTCTCAATCTGTCCCTGCACCAGCAGCAGTAAGTCCCGATAATACTGAATTATCATCAGATAAAGTCTCTCTTCTGATGGAAGCGGCAAAGGTTGTGGGATTAAAAACTGAATGTATTCAAGTTGACAAAGCCCCAAGTTATGAAAGGCTGGTGTTTGGGGCAAAAATTAGTGATTATGAATTACTCCCAAAATGGAAGAAAGCAGCAAAGCTAGCCATTGGTGAAGAGTATGATATTCCCATGTATGTCCACGGTACAGAGTTGGTAGCTTGGGAATTACCACTTTCTGCACAACAGCGCACCTTTTACGATTTTCCAGTCAGACAATGGGTTGAGGGAGGACGCAAAATTGTTCTTGGTCAAAGCTTAGATGGGGAAGTAATTGTAGACCTTGCCAGTGAGGATACACCCCAAGTGCTGGTGGTGGGGACGACTGGTAGCGGTAAGAGTAACTTCCTACGGGCTGCTGCTTACGCATTACTCATGCAAGGGGCAAGGGTAGATATCTGTGGTGGTAAGGTCAGTGACTATGAGGATTTCCCTCTGAAATTTCCTAATAAGCAGCGCGGTCTTGAGGGTTTCCCTCATAGAGCGACTGCGCACCCGAAGGGAATTAGCATCAATAGCATGGGAAAAACTTTTGAGTATGTAGGGGAGTATTTCTTGGAATGTAATCGCCGTAATTCCATGACCAAGCAAGAATTAGAAAAGCAGCCACCGTGGGTGTTACTCATCGATGAGTACAAGGGGACTGTCCCCCTAGATGCAGAACAGCGCAAAACCTATGACCAACAATTGTGTGAAGTCGCAAGACGGGGAAGGGGTTTAAAAATTCATCTGATTATAGGCTTGCAGAGGGGGTCAAAAAGAACCAAAGATGACCCACAAGCACTACCCCCTGATTTGCGTGACAATTTACCCTGTCGAATCGCTTTCCGTTGTGTTGATGCCACTAGTGGGCGTATGGTACTACACCATCGTGGGTCAGCGGTGACTTCTTTGCAAGGACGGGGGGATGGTATCGTTCAGTCTGGATTATTAGATATCAGATTTCAAGCTTATAAATTTGAGGAAATTCCCTGTAATGAATTACAAAACTAAACATCGTAATTATCGTATTGAAACTAGCGAATTAGAAGACGGATCGATAGATGTATCTGTTGTAAAGCCAAACTTTTTAGGCATATGTGAAAAAAGGGCAACAACCACTACAAAAACATTTGAAAATCATACTCAGGCTACAAAATACGCTAAAGATGCCATAGACAAGGGAGAAATCCCATTTTAATTTTTGAACCCAAAGTGAATAATTATGCTTCCATCTAAATTTGTTGAAGCTGCTGGCTTACCTGTGCGCTGGCGAGAGAAAGATTTACAAGAATATATTGCTTCAGAACTCAGACAAAATGGGTTTTCTGTGAGGACTGAAGTACCATGCAATGGTGGTAGGGCTGATATTGTTAGTAATTGGCAAGGTGGAACAGTTATTGAAGTTAAGAAATACCTGGATAGAAACAGCATTTATCAGGCTTTTGGTCAGTTGAATCTATACGGACTGAATAATCAACACAAGCTTGTAGTGATGGGGTTTTTGACTCTAGATGCCAACGAACAGTCATCAGCTTTGAAAACAGCATCAATGATTGAACAAAATCAGCGCACAAAAGTCATTTTTCTCAATATAGAACAAGAGTGGTTGCCTAAAAATCAGTTCAGTCTTTCTTGGATGTCAAAGGTTTTTCCATTACCGAAACTGTCATTACCAAAACTACATCTAGGAAATTGTAACACTTTATTTTCTGTTATCAAAGCTAATCCTTTGCTATTGGTGTTGGTAGTGGCTTATTTAGCGATTGTTGCATCTAATTTTACGCAAATAGAGGTTTTGATTTGTAAGCATTTTGAACAGATTCATAATTGTTTTAAGTCTGAAAAACATCACTAAAAGTAGTAATATAAAGCTGAAAATAGGATACAATAAAAATAACTACAAAAATATTATTTATGTGTTTAATATGTCAACAATAAATAAAAAAATAGTAGTAAGTCTATTCTGTGGAGTCGGTGGTTTAGACTTAGGATTTCAGTCTGCTGGATTTGAAATTGCAGTCGCTATTGATAATAACCCCAAAGTATTAGAAACTTACCAGATAAATTTCTCAAATACTACTGTCTTATGTCAAGATATCAAAGATATTACGTCAGCAGAAATTAGAGAAATTATTCAAAATAAATATAAAGATTGGGATGGAGAGATTGCCGCAGTTATTGGTGGTCCACCCTGTCAAGGCTTTTCCGTTGCTGGTAACCAAGATGTGAATGATGAACGCAGCCAGTTAGTAATTAAATTCATCAACCTGGTAGTAGAACTGAACCCGTCGATGTTCGTGATGGAGAACGTTCCTGCAATTGAATCTAAGAAGTTTTCTCATATTACAGGTAATGCTTGGTCGCTGGCTGAAGAACATTATTTATTATCCAAATGGTTGCTTACAGCATCAGATTATGGCGTACCTCAAAAACGCCAACGAGCAATTTGGGTGGGGTCGAAGTTTGGTGAGGTTGCAATACCATTTGAAAGTAATCATAAATTTACGGTTGGGGATGCAATTTCTGACGTGAGTAATATCCCAATTAATCCTCAAACGGACAGTTGGGAGTTAGATAAAAAGGGTGAATACGCTCAGTATTTGGAGAAAATATTTCCTCCTAAGTCTGGGTTATTAGAAAGTATTATTACTGGTTGTCGAGCAACTGTACATAATTCTGCCACGCAAGAGAAGTACGCAAACACTATCCCAGGAGAGAAAGAACCAACTACTTGGGCTTATCGACTGTCATCCGATGGATTTTCTCCAACTTTACGTGCTGGTAGCGGGAATAGAACTGCTGCGCGTCCAATACACTACGAACATCCGAGGGTGATAACAGTTCGTGAAGCTGCGAGATTGCATTCTTTTCCCGATTGGTTTTATCTTGGTCAAACCAAGTTAAATGCTCACAAAGCAATAGGGAATAGCGTTCCACCTTTGCTTGCTTATGCTATTGCATCCCAAATCTGGATGCATTTAGAACAACAGGTTGATCTGACCGAACCATGCAACGGTGTGGGGGGCAAAGAGGCAGAGGGGATATTCCTTCCCTCTACCTCTTTGCTGACTGAACAAAGCCCAAAAATTATCTCATTTGAGTTGCCGCACCAGTTTGACATTGAAAGAATCAAAACTTTGTATGATGTAGAATCTTTGCTCAGTGCGAGAATTATCATAACTCCAGACAACCGATCGCCACCTCAAGAACAATTTCAATTACCAGTTACGCCTGATGTGAATTAAAAACACCTCTTATCCCATAAGGGTTTCTAGATTTGCTCCAAATCATTATTTTGGGATTTTCTACGAAATTACAGGGGTTTCAAGACTTAATTCACATTAAACGTCAGTTACCAGAAACAAATAGGTAAGGTTGCCCTCAAAATCAACATTGCCTGGAGTTTAAGTCCCTCCCTCACCGATTGGTGGGTAAGTTAATGCTGCATGTTTTCAAAGTCTATCTAATGCCAAAGGTAGATAAATTTACCCTGCGTATTTCCTTGTATGATTAAGACAGTACAATATCAGTATTTTCTCAAACCACAGTTATCAGGACGTGACTTTACCCGTATTTATAGTGCGTGTTGATTACAGCAAGCAACGGAGGCGATGACAACAAGTTTCTCCCAAAAAATCCAACTGCGTGACTACCAACTGGAATTAATCCAACAAGTTTTCCGCCATTGGGGGTGTGGAGAACACGGGGTCATGGTACAACTACCAACAGGTGGTGGTAAAACAATTATCTTTTGTGCGATCGCTAATGAATTCATCCGCAAATCTGAACCTGTACTTGTCATTGCCCATCGCCAAGAATTAATTACTCAAGCCGCTAACAAATTAGAAGCTGTTGCAGGTATACCCGTGGGGATTATTAAAGCCGGGTATAAACCCAATCCTGATTGTCTGTTGCAAGTGGCATCCATCCAAACCTTAATCCGCCGTCAACCACCGCCAGCATCTCTGGTAATTTTCGACGAAGCACATCACTGTCATAGCCGTACCTACGCCACAATTTTTCGTCACTACGCAGAACAAGGGAGTTATATTTTAGGCTGTACCGCCACACCCATGCGGACGGATGGCAGGGGATTGCGGTGGTTATACAGTGGCACTAAGGGGTTTGGTTCCTTAATTTGTGGACCAGATGTTAACCACTTAATTGCCACTGATTATTTAGTCCCCTTCAAACTTTACGCCCCAGCAAAAATCATTCATGCCAGCAGTGCGGGATTAAGAACTACCGCAGGGGACTACAACCAAGCCCAATTACAGGAATTTGTGAAGAGGACTTTGGTGGTTGGAGATGTGATTGAAACTTGGGTCAAACATGCCCGTGGTTTACGGACAGTGGTGTTTGCGGTGTCTGTAGAGTATTCCCAGGAACTAGCAACTGCTTTTAATCAAGCGGGAATCAGTGCTGCCCATTTGGATGGAAATACACCCAGTAGTGAACGCCAACATATTCTGTCCGAATTTGAGCAGGGTCGAATATTGGTATTATGCCAGCATTCCATCGTCACTGAAGGGGTGGATATTCCCAATATTGAAGCGATTCAATTTACCCGTCCCACCAAAAGTTTAACAGTTTGGTTTCAAGCAATTGGTAGAAGCCTCAGACCAGCACCCAATAAAACCCATGCGGTAATTATCGACCACACGGATACCCATCTTAACCTGCCCTGGCCCGATAGTGATATTCCTTGGAGTCTCGACCCCATTAGCTTAAAACCTGCACCGGGGGTATTGAATTGTCCAAATTGCCGTCACATATTTCGCCCCACCTCCTTGGAGAGGGAGAGGAATTTGGCTACTTGTCCGGCTTGTCAGAGTAGATTTATCTTTGTCAGCAAGCCCAGGAATAAGAAAGGAGTAGAACCACTCTCTATTTTGGAGATTTTACCTGCTGCTTTCGCTGAAGTGATAATTGAGTATAATCCCCTAAAATTGGCACAGGTACAAGAACTTATTAACATTCAAAAACAAAGAGGTTACCAAAAGGGTTGGGTTTACCATCAACTGGTGAAGTTTCCAGAATTAAACCTGAGCTTACATGATTGGCAGGAAGTTGGACGCAGGTTGGATTACAAACCCGGTTGGGCTTGGCACAAGTGGCGAGAGATGCAGGAGTTGTAATAATTTGTAATACCTCTGAGGGTGAGCGAAAAAAGGAGTAGGGAGTGGGGAGTATGGGAGGAGTGTGGAGGGTAGGGTTTAAAACTCCGGTACAAACAGTTCCCTTCTTGTCCCTGCATAATGTTCGTAAATCATTTTCGCACTCGTACCAACTAACTTAGCAACATCCTTCGCCTCCAAAATCCTCATTTTCCCATCGGGCATCATAATCGGTGTTTCCAAGGCTGCGGTAATAAATGTATGCCTGGTTTGATAAAGCTTGCGGTAGTTAATATTGACTTTTTCCAGTACTGAATGCCAAGCCCGATTTGTCAGGTTATGGGCATCAATCCAGCCACCTTTGGGTGCTGGAAACACCTTGGCTTCCCCCGTTGTATCTTCTGGTTTGATAGACTTTAACAGTGCTACCAACTTCGCGTTTGCTGGAAAAGACCGTCTTTTCTGAGTTTTCAATCCCTTCTTGCAAACCAAGCCATTTTCAGACTCCACTACTGCTTGCTCAAATCGTATCGTCCGAAAGTCCTCCGAGATATGCTTCCACTGCAAAGCAACTCCTTCCGATGGTCTACAACCTGTACTGAAGAGAAATTCGATTAAAGGAGCATAGTGTTTATAATAGCGATACTCCTTCGGAGTCGTTTCACGAACGCTCTTAAAACCCTGAATTATCTTATCTCGTTCCTCCAGAGAAAAAGGGTCAATATCCGTATCTTCCGATTCACCTTTGGGAATTTTAATATCAACAGCCATACCAATAAATGGATTATTGGCAATCAGTTTTGACTTTACAGCCCAATTACAACAAGCGGACAACTGGGTTAATATTCGTTTGGCACTATTTGCCGTCTTATTCGCAACCAACCAATCCCGAATTATAACTGCATCATCAATAGATTTACTGGGTAAATGGAAATTAATACAACGGTCAACTTTTGTATAATCCTTGGCAATGGTACTCACAGATAAACTACCTCGTTTAAATTCTGTGTATTTCTCCCATAACTGTGCAAGATTGGGTTGAGTTTTTTTTGATGGTGTAATTGGTGTAATTTTTCTAGAACTACCTGTAGGGCTATACTTACTTAAATTCTTGGGGTCAAACCGCTCGTACAAAATATCTTTTTCAATTTCCGCAGCTTTGAGTTTGGCTAACTTCTGATGGTGTGGTGTATCGGGGTAACCAGTGGAAATGTAATAACGCCTGCCAGCGAAATGAAAGCGCAGTTGAATGCGACCATTAGAAACTATGACTGACACAGAACCCTTGGAAGCCTTGCCAGTCGGTGTTTTATTGCTCATTGATAAAGGTGGTGTAACCTCATTTCTAGTCTACACAAGGATTACACCATCTTTACACCCTTTTTAGGTTTAAACTGACCTAAAGATACCCAATAATTGGGTTACACCTTTCTTTACTCGACCTCCCAAACCCTTACCAGTTGGGGGAAAACCTAGATTTTGTAAGGATGCCAGGAACGAGACTTGAACTCGTGACACGAGGATTTTCAGTCCTCTGCTCTACCAACTGAGCTATCCCGGCGAAAACGTTTGTAGTCAACGATTAATAAATATAACAAACATTAAAGGGTTTTGCAATATCTTTGAGCAAATTTTTTTTAGGCACCCCTTAGAGTCCACTTGACCCAGCCCAAGACAGTCAGGAATACTGCAAACTGTACAAGAACAATACTTGGACCGGAGGCAAAGTTAAATACTCCCGATACAATTATGCCAGCCACGCTAGTGGTGGAACCTAGAATGACTGATACAACTAAAAAATGGCTAAAGTGCTGACTCATCAGTTTAGCTGTGGAAGCAGGAATTACCAAAAAGGCGTTGACAAGCAAAACTCCCACTGCTTTAATCGCTACGGCAACTGCTAGGGACAGTAATACCACAAACCCATAGCGATACAATTGTACGGGAATGCCTTGAACTTGTCCTACAGGTGCGTTCAGCGTCAATAAAATTTGCTGCCGTAGGGTCGATAATAGAAATATACTGCTCCCAAGTAGCACCAACAGGGTTAATATTAAATCTGTGGAGTCAACAGCAAGAATATCGCCAAATAATACTCCCATTAAGTTTCCGCGATATCCTGGGATGAGACTACTCAAAATCAAGCCGATTGCTAATGCCCCTGATAAAACTATACTGAGAACGCTATCGCTAGCCAAATCGGTTTTGTCAATCAAGTAGAGAACCACCACGCCAAACGCTAGGGTAAAAGGCAGCAGCATCCAGGTAGGATTTAAGGACAGTAGTACTCCTAAGGTTACTCCTACTAAAGCTGCATGACCAACGGCATGGCTAAAAAAGGATAACTGACGTAAGGTGACAAAACAACCTAATAAACCTCCTAATATTCCCATTAAAACAGCAGCAATGAGTGACCTTTGCATAAAGGGAAACTCTAACAATCTCAACAATTCCTGGTAATTGCTAATGGCAAGCAACTGCTGGCAATGGTTAATTAAATACATATATCATTGATGAGATGAGTTTATCTTGTATACTTTGCAGCAATAGGTTTCAATTAGGTTTACTGGAAGTAGACACATACAGCAAAATCCAAGTAAATAAGGTACAAAAATAAATAGTAAAACTATTGTGGGATGAACAGCAGCGCGTTGCGAACTTTCCCAAAGTTGTAGCGACTGCGGAGCATTCTTGCCCGTCCGATTGTACCTCATAAAAATGAAATATGCTGTATCTTCCACCTGGGTTAAAAAGCTAAGCAGCGCGTTATCCTGGTTGACACCAGTTGTAGAAAGGTAGCATTGCTACGTCTCTAATCTCGGGTTTTGTTGAGAATGACTAATGTTCTTTGCCTAAATTTTGCATTTTAGAAACCCGATTTTTCTCGTCTACTGACATCTTGCACGCCTCGTATTAATACTGATTTTTAATATTGTTAATAAACATATATTTTTCTCAATAACACGGAAAATAAGGGTTTATAGCCTGCGTATGCAGAGAGAAGTTGGCGGTGAGTCCACTTGGCGGTGTCGGTTTCCGTCCCGCCAAAGTGGCGTTGGGCGTAAGCCCTTCTCGTAGAGTACCCGAAGGGTGTCGGTTTCCGTCCCCGAAGTTTGCTCAACGCGGGGAACCCGCGCACGCAACTTCTCTTCGCCAAACTTCGGGGCTTTGTTTGTATGGTTCCTCACCCTTCTAGGGTGCAGGTGCAAAATATGAGCCTCCGACTAGCGGCGATCGCCACTAGCAACAAATGAAGCTAACACATTTTTCTGGCTTTGGCTGAAAGCCTTGCTATATAAGGGTTATGAAATGTGTTAGTTAGGAGTCTAGGCTTTTTACAGAGTAACCTAACACCTATAAGGTTTTGATTGGATATTCTTTGAGTTAATAGTCATAACAAAGATAATAGTTCTGCTAAATCGTGAATAAAATAATCGGCTTGTGCTTTTACTTTTTCACGCACAGCATAGCGTCCAAATCCAACAAATTTATTTACTCCTGGTTTAGTTTCTAAATCGCTGACACCATCCCCCACAGTCACCATGACTGAAGGACAATATTGATTGTGGATTTTTTTAACTATCTCTAGCTTTCCTCCTGAACGAGTTGTGGGATAGTTGCGATCAAAGTCTCGATAGCTTCCATCTTCATGAAAGAAAAGATTTACTGCTTCCACACAGTCAGAATCAATACCAAGATATTTCGCTAGGGGTAAAATAGCTTGTAGGTAACCAGCACTTAAAATAAATGGTGTCCAGCCTTGCTGTTTGAAGGTAGTAACCACGTTTAAAGCACTTGGTTCCGCTGTCTGAATGTATAATTCTCCTACCTTTAATACTGCTGTTTGGGAAGGTTGAAGAATTTCCAGCCTCCGTGCAAATACGTCTTCTAAAGGTATTTTCCCTTCCATCGCTGCTGTTGTCATTTGTTCAATTTGTTTACAGACATCAGCACCTGCTACACGGGCTAGTTCATCAATACCTTCAATACTACTGAGAGTGCTGTCACAATCAAAAATAATAATTTTCCCTTCTGACATGAATCCTATCCTAAATATAAATGTAATATAACTGTTAATTTACTTTTGGCATTGTCACCGCCATGAGCATCTTACCAATTTACATACCTAGTCTCCCATTTACTATTCCCCATTCCCCATTTTATAAATGGATACTTTTTGCGATAATAGGGGGATGCGATTTTTATCTCAATTCTGTACTGCCTTAGTCGCAGTCATTTTATTACCTGTATTTATGGTTACAGCCCAAACCCCCAACATCACTCCGGGGGATAATCTTGTTGTTGAGGGAATTCCGGAAATCCCTGCAACCATAGTGGAAACTGTTGAACGCTACACTAATTTTCGTTCCGCTAGTCTAGCTAGTTGGCATCCCAAGCGGCGGGAAATGCTTATTTCTACGCGCTTTGGCGATACATCCCAAGTACATTTAGTCAAGTCCCCTTTGGCAAGTCGTCAGCAGTTGACTTTTTTCCCGGAACGTGTAGGAGGAGCTACTTTTCAACCCACAGAAGGTAATTATTTTGTCTTTAGCAAAGACATTGGCGGTAATGAATTTAACCAGAATTTCCACTATGATTTAGGAACGGGTGAGATTAGTTTGCTTACTGATGGTAAATCAAAGAACAGTAGGGGTTTGTGGTCCCATCAAGGCGATCGCATGATTTACACTTCCACCCGACGCACGGGTAATGATGCTGATTTTTACATTATTAATCCCGAAAATTCTCAAAGCAACAGCTTGTTAACAAAGGTAGAAGGTGGTGGTTGGGGTCCGTTAGATTGGTCACCTAATGATAGTCAGTTGCTGATTATAGAATATATATCTATTAATGAAAGCTATTTGTGGTTGGTTGATACTAAGTCTGGGGAGAAAAAGCTAGTTACACCCAAGGGAAGTAAGGAAAAAGTCGCCTATTTTGGGGGTATGTTTAGTAAAGATGGCAAAGGTTTATATGTAATTACTGACCGTGAATCCGAATTTTCCCGTTTAGCCTATGTAGACCTTGTTACGTTAAAGCATAGCTATCTCACTAGTGATATTAACTGGGATGTGGAAGAATTCGACCTTTCAGAAGATGGTAAACATATTGCTTTTGTTACCAATGAGGATGGGGCAAGTGTACTGCACTTATTGGAGACTGCAACCATGAAAGAAAAGCCTTTACCAAAACTACCTATAGGTCAGGTATATAGAATTAACTGGCATCGCAATAATGAGGATTTAGGCTTTACTCTTATTTCTGCTAAATCGACTGCTGATGTTTACTCTTTAAATATTCGTACTAATCAAGTAGAAAGGTGGACAGAAAGTGAAACAGGTGGCTTAAATACTGATAATTTTTCGGATGCAAAATTGGTGCGCTGGCGCAGTTTTGATGGTAAAACTATTTCTGGTTTTCTTTACCTTCCCCCTGCTAAGTTTGAGGGTAAACGTCCGGTAATCATTAATATTCATGGTGGACCAGAATCACAATTTCGTCCGGGATTTTTGGGACGCTACAATTATTACCTAAATGAATTGGGAATTGCTGTACTGTTTCCCAACGTCCGGGGTTCATCAGGATACGGTAAAACATTCTTGAAGTTAGATAATGGATATCAGCGGGAAGATTCAGTTAAAGATATTGGCGCACTTTTAGATTGGATAGCTACTCAACCAAACTTAGATAAGGATAGAATTTTAGTTACAGGAGGTAGCTATGGTGGTTATATGTCCCTGGCTGTAGCAACAAAATATAGCGATAAAATCCGTGCTGCAATTGATATTGTGGGTATCTCTAACTTTGTTACCTTCCTAGAAAAAACTGAAGGCTATCGTCGAGATTTGCGCCGGGTAGAATATGGAGACGAACGCGATCCGAAAATGCGGGAGTTTCTGCTGAAAATTTCTCCAGTAAATAACGCCACTAGTATTAAGAAGCCTCTATTTGTTATCCATGGTAAAAACGATCCTCGCGTTCCCTTAAATGAAGCTGAACAGATTGTAGCAACTGTCAGGAAGAATAATGTACCTGTTTGGTATTTAATGGCAAAGGATGAAGGACATGGATTTAGCAAGAAGAAAAATAGAGACTTCCAATTTTATACCACAGTCATGTTTATTAAAGAATTCTTATTAAATTAGAGCATGTAAATAGGAATCGGGTTTCTTTTGTAAAATGACTTGTGGAAGTAGGGAACTCTTAACGGGGAACAGGAAACAGAAAGTGTATTTAAATTTTTGAAAAATCAAATCATCATCCTATATCAGAGGAGAAATAATCAGAGAAATAATCAAGTTAATCATTTATGTGTTTACACATAATTTTCAACAATTCCTCTTGTGCAAATGGTTTACTTAAATAACCCGATGCTCTTACCATTTTTGCCCTAGCTTTATCGATAAAACCATTTTTTGCTGTCACCATAATTACAGGGGTTTTTTTGAAATCTGAATGCTTACGCAAAAGAGAACAAAATTGATAACCGTCCAAATGAGGCATTGTTATGTCTAATAAAATGATATCGGGTTTTGTGCGTATCACCCGCATAAAAGCTTTTAGAGGATCTGTAATGCAAGTAACGGAGAAAAATTCCTCGTCTAAAAAGCTTTTAATCACCGTTAATACTGCTGGGCTATCATCAATACAAACAACTTTGCGAAGCTTTTGTGGAGATGGCAAATTAGAAATTTCTTTCCGGTTTTGACCAATAATTTCCGAAGATTCTAGATTCGATGATTCGATGATTCTATCATTGCTATTCTCAGTTATAGATAGAGGTTTTTCTAAGGTTTCAGTTTGTTGGATATTTTGAGATATACCTTGAAAAGTATGCTCTAAAATAACTGGTAAATTGACATTTTGCTGGTTAATGAGGGGACTCTGGCATTTGACAATTAGTGATTTAATATCTAAATGACAAAACGTTGGCATATTATCCAAAAAATTATCTGGAGTAAATTGATAAGATCCCTCTTCTGCTGCTCTTAATAATGATTGCAATACTTCTACCGCTAATTCCCCTACAATTATTCCAGCTTGGATATCGCTGATTAACTTGTTCTTAACTAACCAAGAAATAGTCAAATAATCTGTATTGGCTATTTGTCCATTCTCAATTCTACCTGAAAATGATGCTGTGATTTTTTGATAAGCTCCTCCATAAATATCTGCAATTTTTTGACTAATTTTCTGGAGCTTACTGTAAACCATCTCAAACATTTTATTTGAGGAGCAAGCATAAATCAGTTTACTGTCTTCTATATAAATTGACCACGATTCAGAACCACTAAATACTTCTAAACAACCAGTGTGGGGTTGGTTGATAATTAGATTAAACACAGAAAGCAACTGTGTGGTATTAAGGAAACGATATGAATAAAAAATAGGTCTAGTCATAGTTCTTGTGTTATTGGTTTATTCTCTACTATTTAATTTTGTAATTTTGTGGTTTTCAATATCTCGAATGCCTTTTTACACAAACAATATATTTTAACTGGATTTTGTTTACATTTGTTATGATACAACTTAATTAAGAATATAGTACGTATATTTACCACATTCAAAATTTACTAGATGCAAAAAGGTATTAATGATGCATAGAATGACACCAAATGCATGTCTCAAACTTAATGAAAGCTTATATACAATTTGGCTTTGCATAAATGGGGGATGATTTTGATGGTTTTGTGGGATAGACCGGAATGCTTTGTGCGGTGGGTATCCCTACCCGTTTCCTGTATTTATGAGGCAAGCACTCCGACCTGCACCACTCATATTCATCTCTTAGTTCAGCAATGCCTAAAATTTATTAAATCAATAACAGATGTAAACTTACCGAAGATTAATAACGGTTTCCCAAATGTAAGTCCTATTTGGACTTACATAGCCTTATTTTTGGTGGTGATGCTTGCTGCTATATTATTTCTTCCTTGTGCTAAGCATCTGTTATTGCTTCTGGAAGAACAGCGATTTATAACACCTGTTTATAACTAATTTAAATGAGTTAACTATAACTTACTATATTTTTTTGTAAAAATTGGTAAACTTTGTATAAAAAATGTATAAAAAATCCTATATAGAAATTATAAAAATATCAATAATGCTTATAGTACCCCTGGTTGACTGACAAAAGTCTTGGAAGTGTTGAAATTTCCTAGCCCCTCCACCCAACGCAATCGATTGCGGTTGTTGGGTTGAAGCATGTAGACGCGGAGCGGCTTTGAGCAGAGTAACCCAAGCTACATCAAAAAGATTTGTCAGTCAATCAGTATATAGCAGTTTTCACTTCAGTCCAATACACTAAGAACCTCACCCTCTTTCCCTCTCCTTACTAAGGAGAGGGATGTCCGGTCTTGTCAGGGTGAGGTCAAATTTGTATTGCACCCAACCGAAAACC
>JASJCY010000063.1 GCA_030065825.1 Nostocaceae cyanobacterium
GAAGCTGGTGCTGCTGTAGCTGCTGAGTCTTCCACTGGTACTTGGACAACCGTGTGGACAGACTTGCTTACCGACCTAGATCGCTACAAAGGTCGTTGTTACGATATTGAGCCAGTTCGTGGTGAAGATAACCAGTATATTGCTTACGTTGCTTATCCCCTGGATCTGTTTGAAGAAGGTTCTGTAACCAATATGTTGACCTCCATTGTAGGTAACGTATTTGGTTTCAAAGCTTTGCGGGCACTACGTTTGGAAGACTTACGGATTCCTGTAGCTTACCTCAAGACTTTCCAAGGTCCTCCCCACGGTATCCAAGTTGAGCGTGACAAATTAAACAAATACGGTCGTCCTTTGCTGGGTTGTACCATTAAGCCCAAGTTGGGTTTATCTGCTAAGAACTACGGACGTGCCGTATATGAGTGTTTGCGCGGTGGTTTGGACTTCACCAAAGATGATGAAAACATCAACTCCGCACCTTTCCAACGGTGGCGCGATCGCTTCTTGTTTGTTGCTGATGCCATCCACAAAGCACAAGCGGAAACTGGTGAAATCAAAGGTCACTACCTGAACGTAACCGCTCCTACCTGCGAGCAAATGTTGCAACGGGCTGAGTTCGCTAAAGAACTGAAAATGCCCATCGTTATGCATGACTACCTGACTGCAGGTTTCACCGCTAACACTACTTTGGCTCGTTGGTGTCGTGACAACGGTCTACTGCTGCACATCCACCGTGCTATGCACGCTGTAATCGACCGTCAGAAGAACCATGGTATCCACTTCCGGGTATTGGCTAAGTGCTTACGTATGTCTGGTGGTGACCACATCCACACCGGTACGGTAGTAGGTAAGTTGGAAGGTGAACGTGGTATTACCATGGGCTTCGTTGACCTGCTGCGGGAAAACTACGTAGAGCAAGACAAGTCTCGCGGTATCTACTTCACCCAAGATTGGGCTTCTATGCCTGGTGTAATGGCTGTAGCTTCTGGTGGTATCCATGTATGGCACATGCCCGCACTGGTAGAAATCTTCGGTGATGATTCCGTACTACAATTCGGTGGTGGTACTTTGGGTCACCCCTGGGGTAACGCACCTGGTGCAACCGCTAACCGTGTAGCTTTGGAAGCTTGTGTCCAAGCTCGTAACGAAGGTCGCAGTATGGCTCGTGAAGGTGGCGACATCATCCGCGAAGCTGCTAAGTGGTCTCCTGAATTGGCTGCTGCTTGCGAACTGTGGAAGGAAATCAAGTTCGAGTTTGAAGCAATGGATACCGTCTGATCTGGAGTTAGGAGTTAGGAGTTAGAAGTTAGGAATAAAATTATTCATAACCCATAACTCATAACTCATAACTTTTACCGGCTGGGTTCAAGCATGGATTTAAAACAAATTGCGAAAGACACAGCTAAGACGCTGCAAAGTTATCTGACTTATCAGGCAACTAAAACGGTGTTAGCGCAGCTTAGCCAAACCAATCCTCCACTATGGCACTGGTTAAATAACTTTTGTGCTGACAAAATCCAAGATGGAGAAGTATTAATCGAAAAGCTTTTTCATGAAAAGCCAGATTTGGCTTTGCGGATTATGTCTGTTAGGGAACACATTGCACAAGAAGTAGCTGAATTTTTACCAGAGATGGTTTGTACCGGGATTGCGCAAGCTAACATGCAACACCGTCGTCAGCATCTTGAGCGGATAACGCAATTCAAGCTATCTAATCCCCAGTCCAAAACAGAAAATCAGACAGAAATCATTCAGGATGAAGAATTATGAATGCAGGATTTCTAACCATTTATAATTCAGAACCCATCATTTTTCAGTAGTCCAAATACCGCAATACACCAATTTCAGTTATGCAAACTTTACCAAAAGAGCGCCGTTACGAAACCCTTTCTTACCTACCTCCTCTGAGTGACGCTCAAATTACCAGACAGGTTCAGTACATTCTAGATCAGGGTTACTTTCCTGCTATTGAGTTCAACGAAACTTCTGAACCAACTGAGTTCTTCTGGACAATGTGGAAACTGCCTCTATTTAATGCTAGAACCACTCAAGAAGTATTAGGTGAAGTTCAAGCTTGCCGTTCTCAGTACCCCAACTGCTTTATCCGTGTTGTTGGTTTTGACAACATTAAGCAGTGTCAGGTTCTTAGCTTTATCGTTCATAAGCCTGGTACCAGCGGATACAGATACTAAGAATTTGTCTGTATAAATACCAAGGGAAGTTTTAGTTAATTTTCCCTGAATAGAGAGGTAGAACATTCTGCCTCTCTTATTGTCATTGTTTTAATCAACTTCTGAGCATAGGTAAACAATTATAGAATTCGGGACTTCCAAATTACAAAATATCCAAAAATGGGTAGGGTTATATTTTGCACCATTGGTGGGGTAAGCAGATCGAAACGGGGTTTATGAAGGAAAAATTACTGTTTTGACAGGTCAATATTCCCAATAAACCGGGTTTCTGACCCAGAAGTAGAAGTAGGGTGTGTTATCCCTTTAGGGTAACGCACCATTAGCAATTAGACCTCTTTGATTTTTTTGGATGATAATAATCTGGAATGCTTACAGCATCTCTAGTTTTACGAAAAATCTTGGTTTCAGCCATTCTGTTAAAAATAAACGCTCAAATGCCCACCTTATATACAGTTGAAAATTTGGCTCTTATTTTTATTTTTTCAAAGTGACAGAAGATGTTATTACAAAAATCACCACAGGTAAGAATTTGTTTTCTGGGTGAATCGTTTGTCAACGGTACAGGAGACCCAGAATGCCTTGGTTGGACTGGTAGAATATGTGTAAATGCTAATAAAAAAGGTTATGACATCACCTACTATAATTTAGGGGTGAGGAGAGAAACCAGTACTGAACTGAAAAATCGTTGGTTTAGAGAAGTTTCTTATAGGTTGCCAAAAGAATATGATGGTAGATTGGTGTTTTCCTTTGGGGTAAACGATACAACAATAGAAAATGGGGAAATTAGGGTTAACTTCACAGAATCAATTGGGAATATTCGCAGTATTTTAGGTGAAGCTAAACAGTTATATCCGGTTTTGATGGTTAGTCCTGCTGCTTGTGGAGATAGGGAACAAAATCAAAGAATTGCTAATTTATCCCAAGAGTTTGCTGTACTTTGTCATCAGTTAAATGTACCTTATCTAGATGTGTTTTCAAGATTAGAAAAGTCAAATATCTGGATGGATGAAGTGAAAAATAATGATGATTACCATCCCAGAAGCGCAGGGTATCAAGAATTTGCTCAAATTGTTGAAAGTTGGGATGCTTGGTTAAATTGGTTTCCTCCAGTAATGCTAGATAAATGAAGAAAAAAATAACCACACAGACACAGTGAAAAGTGCAGTCATGGGGTAAATCCCAGAAGGAAATTTTCAATCACAGAGTACACAGAGTAAGAAACAGGATAAATTTACTGATATATTGCACTATTGTACCCAAGACAAAAAACAGAATTTATTGAGAAAATCACAAGATTATGAATTAGGAAATACCAAGAAATAAATTATCTCATATTGTGGTACAGGCATCCCTGCCTGACCATTGGTACAGGCATCCTTGCCTGTACCACTATCCAATTTTTGGAAGTTCCAAAATCCAAAATCCAAAATCTAAAATTATTATGAGTTATTATATTCCTCCCCGTTTTTTAGAAAAGCTTTCTGTTTTTATTACCAAAAATTTCCTCGACCTTCCCGGGGTGAGAGTTCCTTTAATTTTAGGAATTCACGGAAGAAAAGGTGAAGGTAAATCTTTTCAATGTGAGTTAGTTTTTGAGAAAATGGGTGTGGAAGTCACTCACATTTCTGGTGGTGAATTAGAGAGTCCAGATGCAGGAGATCCAGCGCGGTTAATTCGTTTACGCTATCGGGAAACTGCCGAATTAATCAAGGTGCGGGGAAAAATGTGCGTGATTATGATTAATGATTTAGATGCAGGTGCAGGACGTTTTGATGAAAGTACACAGTACACGGTGAATACTCAGTTGGTGAATGCCACACTGATGAATATTGCTGATAATCCCACCGATGTGCAACTTCCTGGCAGTTATGACCCCACACCCTTACATCGGGTTCCTATTATTGTCACTGGGAATGATTTTTCTACATTGTATGCACCATTAATTCGGGATGGACGCATGGAAAAATATTATTGGGAACCAGATAGGGATGATAAGGTGGGGATTGTCGCAGGTTTGTTTGGTGAAGATAGACTGTTACCAGGGGAAATTGAGCAGTTGGTTGATACCTTTCCCAATCAAGCAGTTGACTTTTTCAGTGCGTTGCGATCGCGCATTTATGACGAGCAAATTCGGGATTTTATCTACGAAGTGGGGATTGAACGTATATCCCAGCGTGTGGTTAAGAGTGTTGAGGGACCACCAAAATTTAGCAAGCCAGATTTTAGCCTCCCTCACTTAATTGAGATGGGTAATTTGATGATTGGGGAACAGCAGCGAGTGGAAAATTACCATTTGGTTGCTGAGTATAACCGGGGAATGCGCTCTCAGAAGCCCCTAGATGCCCCTGTAGGGTCTGTTAAACCAGCAATTAATCAAATTACCCCAAAACGGGTGTCAAGTCCTCATTTGACCCTAGAAGTGCAAGAACAAATCCGAGAACTTCTAGGTGAAGGTTACAAAATTGGCATTGAACATGTAGATGAACGCCGTTTTCGCATGGGTTCTTGGCAAAGTTGTGCAGTGGGACAGATAAATGGCGAGTCTGATGCTATTTCAATTTTAGAATCCTGTTTAGCTGAGTATAGCAATGAATACGTGCGCTTGGTAGGGATAGATCCCAAAGCAAAACGACGGGTTGTGGAACAGATTATTCAACGTCCGAATAAGTAATAAGTAATAAGTAATAAGGATTTACGTAGTACATTTATATTTGAAAAACACCCAAATCCTAGAAGGGTAGGGTCAATACAAGTATTAGACGCAAAGCGGCTACTTGCAGAAGCCACGACCTGTCTACACTCTACGAGAAGGTTTACACCTACACACAGTAGCTTTCCGAACCGGGCTAGAAACTTGTAGCCCAGGTCGGTGGGCTTAGCCTGTGTAGCGATACCCTTCTAGGGTATTGGTAAAAATTTGGGATGTTCCCGGTGTGTGACACTTTGATAAATTCTGTAGAATCAATTAAGGTTTGTAGTGTCACCCACCAACTACAGATTGTGACCCTCCGAATTCCCTAGTCCAACGGGAGGGAAACTGACACCGCTGGCTAATTAACAATATCGTAAGTCTTGGTAGTTATGGACAATTAGACAGACGAAGTAGACTGTACTTGCAGTTGAGAACAGGAAATTTTATCAGTCAAGATTGTACCGCTTTTCTGAGTCGTGTGAATTTCTAGATAAGCTTCTGGTACAGCTTCAAACAGCAATTGTTCTCCAGGGAAAACCACTCGTTCAAAGTACCAGCCAGGAATATTAGAAATTCTGGCAATCAGGATGCGCTTTGTAGAATTGAAATAAATACATAGAATACGTTGCTTGTACTCCAAGGGTAGAGAATCAAGAGTTTGAGTCATTGTTAGTCAGTTCTGTAGCAGTTGTCTTCTGTGAAACTTTAATCAGGTTGTAAATGGAATAAATTTTTCAAAGGAAACAGGGAAGGGTAAACCGGGGAATAGGGAACATAATATTTGCAAACAAAATCCGGTGAATTCAAAACTATGGGTTTGAAAATAGACCTGGTTTAGTTTAGACTTCTTGCGTGAGGTCGGGAACTCTTAACAGGCAACAACGAAGAGTACCTTATATAATCTGTTGCCTGTTGCCTATTGCCTGTTGCCTTCCTCTTGTAAAGGCACTTTTGCAAGAGGTATTTTGTGGTTTACGGCGACAATAATACCCGCAATGGTGTAGTAATACTGACCTGATTATTAGCGGATTTAGACCGCAATTTTTCAGGAAAATATTGAGTTTCAAACAGAGTTATTCTGTGAAAATAAGCTGATGAGGTACAATTTTTTTCACAAGTTTTTCTAACTTGAGAATAAAGCTTCCTCCTAGCTTTGACACCAATGCAGGCAATCAAAAAGTCTAATTGTTAACAGAAAATTCAGACGATAAATGCTAGCTATTGCACAGACTTTCTGCCTCCTATAGCCAGCTTGCGGATATTCGAGATTCACACCATATTTAATTGCCAATATATATGGCATTTATATAGGTTTACCGTAATTTCTGTGACTTTTTTCTACCTTCATTTTGTAGCAATAATTGACAGATGTTTGTAATTAAATGATTAACCAAAACTAAACTAATATTTGTTTTGTCATATCTTGCACTATTACTGGGCTTGACCAGAAAAAACCAGGTTTCTAAACGCAAAATTTAGGCTTTTAGCATAAGTCATTCTCAACAAACCCCGGCAGTCACTATAACTCTGGAAGAACTCGGTTTTTACTATGACTGCAAAAAGCTGCTACAAATCTAGTCTAGTAACTGTCCAGTCAATACCAGGGATATTGGGAAGTTCACTACCATCATCGGCTCCAATTTCCTCTTGAATGCGTTTCTCTAGTTTGCGGTTCATCGTCAGCACGAGATCCTGATTGGATTTCTCCTCAACTGCCAGATTCTTCATTTCTTGCGGATCCCCTTCCAGGTCAAACAATTCCACATCATTCCACTTGTACAGTTGCTCTAAAGTTGTCGGTCGGTTATGTTCAACTGGTGCAAAGTAACGTGAAAATTTGTAGCGACCATCAAATACAGTACGCAGGCTACCCCGTTTTTTCATGTTAGGACGGGTACCACTTCTCAAGGCTTTTCTTACCCCTCCCTCTGGATCTTTCACAGTTGCCATAAACCTTGTTAATTCACTGTCATTAGTCATTAGACCGCTGTAGGTGAACAAAATACTATCTCGTACTGACCTCAAGGATGCTGCACCCGGATTATTCACAAGTGGAGTCAAGTCTTTACCCGGTAGTTCTCGACCCACTAATTCTCCCTGGCTACCCGCTTCAATTCCTGCCATCGCTAAAAAAGTGGGGGCAATGTCAATGTGAGAGGTGAGGGCTTGGCAGTTTTGTCCCCCTTGAATATCGGGATGAACAATGTAAAAGGGAAGGTGAATACATTCTTCATAAGCAAACGGACCCTTGCCTCTCAGACCATGGGCACCAGCCATTTCCCCATGGTCGGATGAAAATATGACAATTGTCCTATCCTTGAGGGACAAAGCATCCAGTTCTTGGAGAATCCTTTCTATTTGTAGATCGACATGGCGAATACAGTTGATGTAATAATCATTCAGTCGTCGCCAAGGTGCGTCTTCTGGAGGAACATAACCCAATACATAGCCCCACATCTTATGGAATTCTAAGTGAGCTAGAGGACGACCAGGTTCGTCAAATGGTTGGTAGAGGTTATCAGGAAGAGAAATATTCCAAGTAGCTTGGTAAAGTTTATGAGCAGGTGCCCGTGCTGCTTCCATTGCCAGTTTACCAGTATCTTGTCGTTTCTCTCCCGGTGCATCAGTATTGAAATACATGACATCATGGGGATTCACCAGACTCACCGTCAAACTCCACGGTTTTCCTTCATCATTCAGGGGACGACCCCGGTTGCGTAGCCACCGAATAGCACTACCGGCAACTAAATGATCATTCAAATACCCACCTCGGGTATGCCCAATAATATCACCCGGTGAAAAGTAATCTCCAAAGCCATATCTGTCCATCTTCTGATTCAGGGAGGTGAAGGAGCGATCGGATTCAAAATTACGGCTCAAATGCCACTTTCCCTTATAAGCAGTGTAGTACCCGGCTTTGCGAAGCATATGCCCAAAAGTTGGGATATCCGGTGATAGGTTGGGGACATAGCGGACATTGGTATTTTCAAACATGCCGTTTGTCGCAGTTTGCAGCCCAGTCAACAGGACAGATCGGGAGGAAGTACACATAACCGCTGGGGCATAGTGATTGTGGAATGTGATGCCCAATTCCTGGAGTCGTTCGTGCCCCGGTAAACTCAATCCTTTTGGCAATTGACGGAAGTAACGTTCCTGATCCGTGAAAATAAACAAAATATTGTAACTACCCCTGCTGCCCTGGATTGACGGTTGGGTAATAGGAACAGACTGCGGTCTCTTGAAACAGCCACCTGTAAAAGCCGTACCTGCTACTCCAGCGATCGCATACCTGAGGAAAGAACGCCTGGAGGGGTGAGTACCTTGATGTTTACCCATGACCAAAATTAATGGGATTCAAGTTTAAATGTAGGGTGTGTTGTCGCTACCCGACAACGCACCATCAATGATTTAAGGTGCCCTACCTTCCAGGCATAACACATCCTACACCTACATCAAAATCAAATTTATACTTCTTCATATACATTGAATTTTTCTCGCTGACTTAGTTACCTAGTGCTGGTAAAAGCAAAATTGATAGAGATAACTATCAAAAAATGCCGTAACATTCGTACAATGAAAGGTTAGCGCCACATACATTTACGGATACAGGAGATAACCAATGCCACTACAGGCAGTTGGAGCATTAGAAACTAAAGGTTTTCCTGCTGTACTAGCAGCAGCAGACGCGATGGTGAAAGCTGGTCGAGTCACCCTCGTAGGCTACATTAGAGTTGGTAGCGCTCGTTTTACAGTCAACATTCGCGGCGATGTCCAAGAGGTAAAAGCCGCTATGGCTGCTGGTGTGGAAGCCGCAGAAAGTTGTCATGGCGGTGTATTGGAATCCTGGGTGATTATTCCCCGTCCCCATGAAAATGTCGAAGCTGTTTTGCCTATTGCCTATACAGAACAGGTTGAACAGTACCGACAAGCAGTGGAAAACCCAATCGTCGGCAGACGGTGAAATTAATTTGTAATTACTAACACCATGACTTTAGTCGCCTTAAGTGCGTCTACGGAATTTGTAATTACTCACACCAAGGGGCAGGGATAGCAGGTGAATAACTTTTCTACCTCCTACTCTGCTTAAATCCTTCTTATGGACAACAGTATCAAAAATGACGGCGTTACATAAATAGGGGATGATTTTGATGGTTATTGTAGGATTGGGTCGGAATGCTTTGTGGAACCGTTTTCTGTATTTCACCAGGTAGACAAGACTCCTACCTCACTCATATTCATCCCTTAATTCAGCAATGGCAAAATTACCCTCAAGGGTACTTTTAAATTCTTTGTAATTTTTTGACAATAAAATTGTCTACTTCTAATTTTTACTTAACAAGTAGTCACCGTATATAAATGTATATTTTGTTAATCTTTTTTCCAAGATAATCCAGAAAGTAAACCATGTAAGTGATATTTTTTAACGATCTACTACTAAGGATGCATATACGTAATGACTCTTATGCTCTAGTATCAAAATAGAACTCACAACTACAGGGGGATTGGGAAACTTATATAGCTTCAAAAACGTCTCCAGTGTTAATAGGCACGGATGCCATATAAATGCTTGTAATTAGTGGTTATGAGTGGTTTAGCACTCAACCCCATCCTCCTGGAGAGATAAT
Source organism: Nostocaceae cyanobacterium (assembly GCA_030065825.1). Lineage (GTDB taxonomy): Bacteria > Cyanobacteriota > Cyanobacteriia > Cyanobacteriales > Nostocaceae > JASJCY01. Next base: position 9,507 of record JASJCY010000063.1, read on the forward strand.
TTATGTTATTGTTAAAAACCCCAATATTTAAAAGTGTAGTTTACAAAAGTTTAGGAAAAAGTCAAACTAACTTTAAACTGGTCAAAATGGCTGAAAGAGTTTATTTATGGGACTTTGAGGCTAAAAAATTCTCAACAAAGGTTAAAATTTCTGCATAAGTATCATGATTGGGAACGTAATAAAACTAAGTAGCTCTAAATTATGTCTTTATCGACATGAGCCATGAAAACTGCCAGATAGAAATTGAAGAGGGAGAAATGGGGGTTGTGATGCAAACTTTAAAAGAGGCTTTTGAGGAGCGCAATCTCGATATGACTTTGGAGGCAGAAAAACTAGGACAATATTGGCGACAGCGTTTGGCTACAGACTGTCCCGAATTAGGTATAGCAAGCAGGGAAAGTATTGTTTGTTGGTTTTTGGGTACTGACTTAAAACGGTTTGAGTCTTTTAACCCAAAGGAATTGGATATTGCTAAGCAAGCAATAGAATATCGCTATCGGATTTTGCGTCAACGCTACTTGGGAGTAGGTAGAGAAAAAGCATACCGTAATTTGATATCTCGATTGGGAAGTTTAGCAACGCTGCGGAATAAAATTCAGACTTGGATTGCTTTAAGTCGCGATCGCCAGCGTCGTGTCTTGGATGTTTTGCAAGAAGTGCTGCAAGAATTACTCCAAAGTGACAACTACATGCAGCAACAGATGGCTGCAATTGCTCAATTTACCAAGGAACCGAGACTGCGGGATGCGCTGCTATTTGCTAGCACTGAGGAATATTGTTTGCGACCAATTCGTAATCAACCTTTACTAGTATATCGGTTCGTGAATTACTTGCGTCGCAGTCAGCGTGGTGGTTTAACCCAAGTGCCCAGTAGTGACTCCATTCGCATTGTCTCGCAAGAGGTGATGGCAGAGGATAGTGACAACAGCGTTAATTTGGCGGATGCTCAAGCCATTGCAGATTATGAAGCAGCACAGGAATTAGAGGAAAAACAGGTACTGCGTCAAAGCGTTAAACAGGAATTTGAAGGTTATTTACAAGAAAATTTGGGAGAAGAAGCAGTCCAGTGGTTGCGTCTTTACCTGCAAGGCAAATCCCAAGACGAAATTGCCAAAATTCTCAAAAAGCAGATTAAGGAAATATATCGGCTAAGAGAAAAAATTAGCTACCATGCAGTACGGGTATTTGCTCTCAAAGGTAAACCGGAACTAGTTCATAACTGGCTGGAAATATCTTTAGATGAACACAATTTGGGGCTGACACCACAACAGCTAGAGCAATTGTATACGCAATTGACACCCATCCAGCGTTCTGTGCTGGATCAACGCAAAGCAGGCAAGAATATAGAAGAAATAGCCCAACAACTAAAGCGTAAAACCCATCAAGTTATGGGGGAGTGGACAAAAATTTATCTGTCTGCTCAAGCCCTGAGAAGCAAGTAATCTGTTAATAAAATTTTAATTGACTTGACAAACAGTCAGTCTTACGAAAAGAAACGGGTGCGTCACAGTTAAATCTGTTGTCGTCAATACCCGTTGTATCCTGATATCAAAATCAAAATACTCAGTGCTGGAGGTTAATGAGTTTTCATTATACTGAATTGTACTGATTTTTACCTAGTTTTTAAGCAAACTCATTGTTTTTTTACGGATGTAACATCAAGATACGGAATACGATATAAGTAAACTTCAAGCAATTAAACCTATGTTGTCTTCACAGGGTACACCAGCTGTTGGTTCAGGTGGTGTTAAGTCAGCACTATCTGCCAACTCAACGGATTGGCAGCAATCTCTAGATTGTGAACATCTTTTCCATCTTATCAAGACTATTTTACCATTTGAAGCTTGCCTGCACTACCAAATTTTGCCCTTAGAGTTGGAAGACAAAAAGCTGGTGCTAGGCATGGTGGATTTAGAAGATAGTGGAGCAATGGATTATGTCAGTCGTATTGTCTCCTATCTCAATTGCACAATAGAAAAGAAGGCGATCACATCCCAGACTCATCAGAGCCTCCTATCAGCCTATCTCAAACAGGATAATGAATCCCAGAATGTAGCTGCACAGACGCCGCAATTACATAGCACAGCTAGTACTGAAAGTCAACCAATTTTAGAGTCAATTGAATCTCCTGTTGACAATCAACAATCAACCCACATCGAATCTTCTACGCAAAACCAGGAAGCAAGATTTAGTTTAGAACAGACAGAAATTTCTCCAGATTTTCCGTCAACTCCAGAGTCAGATTCCACCTCTTTTAGTATTACTCCTGAATCTCCAACTACCACACCCCTTGTAGAAGAAACAAGCAAAACAATATCACAGGATGCTACTACAACTGTATTTGCCTGGAGGGAAGATACTTCCCACTTAGTGGACATTCCTGAAGATATACCTGTTTTGCCGGTGGCATCTCCCGAATTATTCACTCCTACTGAAATGTTAACTACATTACCACCAAAGAAATTACTAACAGAATTATTAGGACGAGTTCTGACCATGGGAATTGGTCGGCTATATTTAGAAAGACAACCTTATCAAGGCAGGATACTCTGGAGTGACAATGGAATTGTACAGTCTGTATTAGAAACTGTACCTCTGTCTGTTTACCAAGGGGTACTCAATGAGTTAAAGCGATTTTTATCCCTTCCTCTGACTCGGGTGGCAGAAACAAAACAAGTAGAGAAGGAATACTTGTATCAGCAACAACGCTTATTACTGCGCTTGCGAATCATGCCAGGAAAGCACGGTGAAGAAGCAACATTACAGGTATTACGGGGAACAGCATTAAAGTTCTATCAAAAACAACAGTTAACCCGTCTGAGTCAAGATACCTTAAGAATTAGCCAACAACTAAGTTATAAGTTGCACGAACTACAGGAGAGAGCTTTCCGTAACGGTAGCTTCAATCCTCAACAATTAGAGGCTTTCAATTGCCTTAACCAACTTGTAGAAAATTTAGACCATCAAATCGACATATTAACAAAACCTTCACAAGAACAATAAACTGCAAATAACATCAAATTGATTTGCACAACCATTACTAAACTGATTCACAGATCACAGATAATTAAAATAGATAATATCTTTGTCCGTAAAAACTCTGATTTCGATATTCTGTCTATTATGTTGTAATGGAAACCTAAACCAATAGACTTGATTCAAGTTAGGGGTTTAATATTCGCAAATGATATCGTATATTACAAAATATTACGGATATCTAAATATTATATCACGTTTAATTTCACATCTGACATTTTTGCAAATAAATATTTCATGCAGACAGAGGTTTTTAGTGAAGTTTTCCCCTTGATGAATACAGCCAGTCCTCAGACTTTGGAATGGTTGCTCAACGTTGCAGTTGAACATGAATACCCAGCCCGACGAACTGTGTTGATGGAAGATGCTTGGGGTAATGCGGTTTATTTTATAGTATCTGGTTGGATCAAAGTACGGCATACCGCAGGTGAAGATTCCGTGGCTTTGGCAATTTTAGGCAAGGGTGATTTTTTTGGAGAAATGGCGATTTTAGATGAATCTCCGCGTTCAACTGATGTTATTGCCCTTTCACCAGTAAAATTGCTCAGTATTTCCAGAGAACGCTTTATTCAAATATTATTTAAAGACCCCCAGTTACATCATCGCATGTTACAATTGATGGTACAACGCTTGCGACAAACTAACCTGCGCTTGCAAATGCGAACTGCACCACCAGCAGTTAAACTTGCTTATACCCTGGTAAGTTTGGGGGAAAGTTATGGTCAAGAATCAGATCAAGGAAGGCAAATTTTTAATATCCCCTTTCAAGATTTAGCCGATGTGACCGAAATCAGTGTAGAAGATACGACCAAAATCATGGAAAAGCTGCATGAGAAAGGTTGGATCGAAATTAATACTGGTAAAAATACTGTCGATTTGATTAACTTTAAACAGTTGATCAATTTGGCTGGCAAAGTTTAATTTCTACCCAAAGAAACCGGGTTTCTGTTGGAGTGCATACTTAGATTGTGGTCGCTCCATCCATAGAAACCCGGTTTCTAACCTTCATGAGAGGGAATAGGGAATAGGTTTTGCTAAACACTTTCTAATCTGGTTGTAGTATTGTTAAGTGCAGACTCTTCCTAGTTTCTCCTTGCAGATAACGTTCCTGTAAAGGTCGCCATTGCTGCCACAATTGGTAACGATTTTTTGCTAATAAAGTAGCTAGGGTGGGAAGTTTGGCGTCAATATCCGACTTGAGCACATTTACAAGCCACTCACCTAAGACTACACTATCTTGCAGAGAACCCAAAATTTGTTGGATACTCTTGACTTCTGCAACATAAGCTGTATAAGACTCTCCGTATAAGTCAGTAAATAACTCCATCTGGTATCGCAGTCCTTTGGCTTGTTTGCGCAAACTATGAAGAACTTCTGCGTTAGTTGTTAATTGTTGCTTGACATCTTCTGCTTTCCAGTCTGTAGGTATGAGTATTTGTTTATCTTCAATTTTAGTTCCGACTAACCAAGCTGGATGTAGCAAAAAATTACTCACTTGTGGGAACAGTAAATCTGGCAATACTTCCTGCATTGGCAAAGATGCGAGGGGATAATACTTTGGTTTTTCTAACCAATCTTTTAATCCATTTTTGAGAGATTTATAACGCTCTTCTTTTAAAGTTGACCGTACATATACTAGTGCATCTTTGCGTTGTTTACTCAAAACATCTAAAGCAGTTTGTAAATATTTCTGCTCTTTACTCGGTACATGTGGGTAATAAATATTTTTCAAAGTTTCTTGAAGTACGTCTAAATCTCGGAGAACACCAAGACGACGGGCAATTTTACCGATATTTTTATTACTTGCAGACTTTGGTAAAACTATGGCTTGAGCAAATCCACTTACAGCAGTTCGTAAGCGACGCATACCAACTCGCATTTGATGCAGCGCTTCTGGATCTTTATCTTTCTTTACTGTTGTTTCCCACTTTAAGGTTTTCTTAAAGTGTTTTTGAACTGCTTCGTAACCATAGTCTCCTAGAGTTTTGATTGTGGGTTGAACAGCTAAAGTCATAGGAGGTAATATAAATGGATAGGAATTTTCTATTTTGTGGTGTAATCGAATCATAGCATTAGTTTAAATAACAAAAGTAGATTTTTTCTTTTTTTATGTAATTTTAATATTGACAAGATTCATTGATTTATAATTGAAAATTGTTGTGATATATAATTATCCTAAATACTGAATAATTTTAGGTATTTGTAGAGTGGACATTGCCGATACTAGGTATTTTAAAAATAATCAAATATAAGTCCTATATTATAGGAATTAATGTGTTGATGACACGCATCTTTCACCTGGACGAAAAAACGGGTTTTTCAACGCAAAATTTAGGTTTTTGCTATTAGTCATTCTCAAAAAAAACATTTTTTCACTCAGTTGCAATATATAACGTCAGGGAGTGGACTGTATTCTATTAACTTGAAAATGGCTATATTAAGTAAGTCGGTTCTAGCCACTAAGGTGCCGTACCCTCAGGAGTAATACACCCTACATAAAATTTATATTTCTTTATATATATTGAATTTTTTTCGCCGACTTACTTAAAGTTGTATAATTCAATAATTGTGGAAAAAATAGAATGTCTAATCAATATTTGCTCTACCAAATTTTACTAGAATTTGACGATAATTTTGTAAAATACCGCAAAGATATTTCAGCATTGCTGCTTACCTGGGATAACTACTTATGGTTAGGTTCAGATGAAACCTCATCAATAGAACGTCTTTGTTTACTAGAACCACAAAAATTTGCTGCACATAAACAGTTTCGAGTTGCAGAATTTATGAATTTACCTGCACCAGAAGACGAAGAAATTGATATCGAAGGAATTGCTTACAGTGATTATTATCTTTGGTTTACTGGTTCCCACAGCTACAAACGTAAAAAGCCAAAACCCAAAAAATCTGACTTAGAAAATATAGAAAGATTGGCAAGAATTGTCCCAGAAAAAAACCGCTATATCCTCGGACGTATTCCCCTGGTAAATGGTGAATTATTAAAATCTTGCCCACATCCGAAAAATCCAGATTTACAGTTAAGTGCTGGGAAACTTGAACTTACTTGTCAAGGTAATTTATTAATGAATGCTTTGATAAATGATGTACATTTGGGCGATTTTATTCAGGCTAAAATTCCTGGCAAAGAAAATGGCTTTGATGTCGAAGGTATAGCCGTTATTCAAAATAAGATATTTCTAGGTTTACGTGGTCCGGTGTTACGGGGTTGGGGGGTGATGCTGGAAATAGAATTAGCAGATTCTACTCCTGGTAATTTAATCCTCAAAGAATTTGGTGAGGATGGACACAGATATAAAAAGCATTTTATATTCTTGAATGGTTTAGGAATTCGAGATTTGTGTTGGGATGGAGAAGATTTGTTGATTTTAGCGGGACCAACTATGGATTTAGATGGTCCGGTGCAAGTTTATCGTCTCAGAAATGGTGTAAATTTATCAGCAAATCAACTCCATAAGCCAGAGTTAGTATTGGAGATACCTTTTGGTAAGGGAGAAGAACATGCTGAGGGTATGACTTTATTTAACAATATAGCTGGAGTACCTTCTATATTGGTGGTATATGACTCCCCTGCAAAGTCTAGATTAGTGGGTGATACTGGCTTAATAGCAGATGTATTTACCTTCGGTTGAAAATTTTTGATTCTATGGGATAACCATGAGGCAGAGCCTGCAAAGCCTAGTTACCAGCGTGACACTGGTAACCAGAAATACTCTCCCTCGTTACAAGGTTCTACCTTGTAACGTACTTTCGGGAGACTCTGTCTCCTCATATCTTGCACCTGCACCCTAGAAGGGTGAGGCTATACAAGCACTAGACGCGGAGCGGCTTCCCGTTAGGGTAGCCTGCCTACGCAGGCTAAAAACCCTGATTTTTCCCCTAGTTACCAGCGTGACACTGGTAACCAGAAAGACTCTCCCTCGTTACAAGGTTCTACCTTCCCTCGTTACAAGGTTCTACCTTGTAACGTACTTTTGGGAGACTCTGTCTCCAGACTTTAAAACGACAAGGGACACCCATCCTAACACAATACTCTTATTTTATTTGATAAGGGTGGAAAGCGCTATATGGGTTTCCAGGTTTAGCCTGGAAACGAGTTAATTATTTTTGTTTGTTTATTGTAGGGTAAGCATAAATATATTTATTGCTGCTGTATTTATTTTATCTATATCAATATTAATTAAACAAAATCAGTTCTAAATAAGGATTCGATAACAGAATAAGTCATCATTTTTTAATTTGAACATCACCTGATTTTTGTAGATGTCTCTCTATATAAGAGATTGATATTTCGATGCCAAAAAATCTAACTATTTGCATGTAATAAAAAGGCAAAACGTTCTGAAGTATTTTGATGAGTACTTTAGATAGAATGAGGTTTACCGATTCTAAATTATCTATCTATTAATCATTCTGGTAATCAATAAATATTCATTATTATCAGCTAGTTATACTCACTTCAATCTCGAAGAGGAATGTAATGCATCCAACAACTGAAAATCGTTTCTCGATTTTGTATCAAGGAATGTTTAAAGACTTTCTGGAGTTGATTAGATTAAAGTTTCACCTCAATTTTGGATTTGTGATTTTGGGAGCAGTTAGCTTTGCCAAACAAATTGATGTTGCATTAATATTTTCTATATTGGTGATGTATTTGTCTTTTAATGTCTGCCTTTATGGTGGACTTTATACAATCAATGCAATCACTGACTTGGAAAAAGATGCAAAGCATCCCCTCAAGAAAAATCGACCGCTTCCTTCTAAAAGGATTAGTAAAACTACGGCAATTATCTTAGCAGCAGTTTTAATTTCTCTAGGGCTTTTAGTAGGATTCTTGTATTTTGGTCAAAACATTGGGTTGATTTATATCACATTTATCGTCATCAACCTATTCTATTCATTTTTTGCCAGAAATATCCCTTATCTGGAATTATTTGTGAATGCAAGTACTATGCCAGTTAGATTGCTAATGGGTACTTTTATAGTCATGAATGGAACGTTTCCAACATTGTTAATGCTTGGGGCTTTTTGTACGGGAATTGGGTTTCTTTCTGTCAGACGAATTGTGGAAAAAGATATAGATAACTGGAAAGAAGCTCGTCCCGCTTTAAAAGCATATCAGGGAAATATTATGTTGTGGCTACAAATTCTTGCTTTTGTTGTTTTGATAATGGCATTCAAATTTGACCCTTTTATTCAACAAGACTTGATTGCCTATATTTTTATGGGTATATATTACCTCATTTTCTGTTTTGGAACTCATCTGTTACCTCCAATTAGAAATTATTGGAAACAGTATTATGGACACTAATTAATTTGGGCGCAAGGATTACGCCCCTACATAGGACACTAATTAATTTGGGCGCAAGCATTGCTAATTAAATTGGGCGCAAGCATTGCGCCCCTACATGTTTATCAATATTTTCGTAAATTGGTACAAGGCAAAAAAAGCGGGTTTCTAAACACAACAGTTTTGGGATTTTCCTTTGTTGAATTATCTTGTAGATTTATATTGGGAGCATTGAATGCAGTTACTTTCTCGATTGAAAAAACAAAAGCACAAATTAAATATTAATCTCAATGATTTTCAAGCTGTTATTTTTGATGTTGATGGTACATTATATAATCTCAAACGCATGTATGGGATAGTCACCCTAGAAATAGTCAAGTACTATCTCAAACATCCTCAAGAAGTTAAGGATATTAAAATTATCACAACTTTCATGGAAGAACGTGAAAAACATGCTTGTGATATTGTTGAAGATGTAGAAAATGCTCAATATGAATGGACAGCAAAAGCATTAAAAACTTCAACGGAAAAGGTTCGTACTGTTGCTCAAAAATGGATTTTTGATATTCCATTAAAACATCTTTATGATTGCCGCTATCCAGAAATATTAGAATTATTTGCAAAGATTACTAACCAGGGTATAGCTACTGGGATTTTTTCAGATTATCCCGCTCAAGCCAAGATAGCTAAACTCGGTTTATTTCCTGATTGTATTGTTAGTTCTACAGATAAAAATATCGGTCGTCTCAAACCCGATCCCAAAGGGTTATTAATTACTGCTGAAATTCTCGGGGTTCCTGTTAAACAATGCCTATTTATTGGCGATCGCGATGATAGGGATGGGGAATGTGCCCGAAAAGCAGGAATGCCATACTTGATATTAGGTAAAAGCAAGACTATAGTCTGTTAACTCACATCTTGCAGCAATGTCATTGAGCAACACTAACCCACCTTGAAATCAATTTCAAGGCTAACAGTCCAAGTACGTTAAAACTAACAACTTGCACCAATGTCGTTTAACTCACATTCCCACCTTGAAATAAATTTCCAGGAACCAATAAACCAAGCACGTTAAAACGCGCTCTCATACTTTACGCAGTCTGCTTTATCAGACTTTGTATATAGGTTCCTGGGAATTGATTCCTAGGTGGTGAGGATACTTAATTGAGAATGGTGCAAGTTATCAGTTAAAACGTACTAAAAGCCTTGCCCAGTCTGATTTATCAGACTTTGTTTATTGGTTCCTTGGAATTAATTCCAAGGCAAGAGTTTGGGCTAATTGCATAGGAGTGCAAGTTATCAGTTAACTTACATCTTGCAGCATTCTCAACCTTTGTTAAGAAACCGGATTTATAAACCAACTATTAGGGCTTTAACAGTTCATTATTCCCAATAAACCCGGTTTCTGACAGTTAATTAACTCTTGAATAGAATTGGCGATTACAGAATAAATATTACAAATTAGTAGAGATAGCCTGCACCGGACAGGTGGGTATACACTGTTCGCAGACGATGCAGCGCGATCGCGTAAATGTCAGCTTAAATGTCTCTGGATGCAAACTCAAAGCTTCTGTGGGACAGACTCCAGTACATAACCCACAGTGAACGCATACCTCCTCATCAATGATAATTTCCCCCAAGTTCAAGGAAACATTAATATGGTGCGATCGCATCCACTCAATGGCTGCATCTAATTCGTCTATATCCCCAGATAATTCTACTACCAGCTTACCAATTTGGTTGGGGGCAACTTGGGCACGGATAATGTTAGCAGCGACATTGAAATCTTTTGCCAATCGATAGGTAATTGGTATTTGTACAGCACGTTTGGGAAAAGTAAGGGTAACTCGTTTTTTCACGGTTGTTAGTAGAAATTAGGGACTGGGGATTGGGGATTGGGGAGAAGGGGAGTTTTATACTTTTGACTTTTGACTTGTAGGGTATTCCTAACTGTTCTAGGTTACTGAGAAAACATCTGAGGTGCCCAGAGGGCAAATGAAGAAAGATGTAAACTAAAAATAACAGTGCTTAATAAGTTTTAATAAATCTGTTATGAGTACGGAATCACCTGTTAATTCTCCAGCAAAGCCGGAATCCAATATGGGGCAGCGTGTGAGAAACTTCTTAATAGCGATAGTAGCCATCACTCTAACTGTTGCTCTATTTTTGGGGATGCGAACCGAAACCAGTACTGCTTCCCTCTCTCAGCTCGATGAACAATCTACACCCCTAGAACTAGCTACCAGTAACGGCAAACCATCTCTTGTGGAATTTTATGCTAATTGGTGTACCGTTTGCCAGAAGATGGCACCGGATATTGCTCAACTAGAACAGCAGTATGCTGACAAAGTCAATTTTGTGATGCTGAATGTGGATAATACCAAATGGTTACCAGAAATGCTGCGCTATCGCGTTGATGGTATTCCCCATTTTGTATTTTTAGATACAGATGGAGAAGCAACAGCCCAAGCGATCGGTGATTTACCCCGAAACATTATGTCAAGTAATTTACAGGCATTAGTTGCTGGTTCACCCATCCCTTATGCCCAAAGGAGTGGGGAAGTTTCGCAATTTTCCCCACCAACAGGGGTGGGTGGTAGTCAAGATGATCCCCGCAGTCATGGTAGTCAGGTAGTCAATTGAACTTTTTAATAGTTTCAAAACTTCTGCATATTTCTACTGATGGGGTCAAAATTTCGAGAAAATTTGGTACTTTCGTCGTAAATAGCACCAGTTAAATTAGCTCCGTACAGCTTTGTATATTGGAGTTTAGCTCCCCGTAAATTAGCGTGGTTGAGCTGAGCTCCACTCAAGTTAGCTCTGGTTAAATTGGCTTTGGCAAGGTTTGCACCACTTAAGTTAGCTCCCCAGAGTTTAGCTTTGGCTAAATTAGCTCCAGTCAAGTCTGCTCCCCAGAGATTTATCCCCACAAGATTAGCTCCAATCAACTTCAATCTGGATAGGTTCTCACCGGTAAAGTCTCTATGTCCATCAGCATAAAGCCGTTTTAGTTCATCAGCATCCATTACAATTCTTAACTTAATTGGTAATCTACGAGGTTATCCCCATATAGTTCCATATCACTAGTTCAATTAGTGACTTTAATACCAAATTATCAGGTCTTGTTGAACAAATAAATGTAATTAATTTTTATTATGACTATGAAGTTTTAAATATTAATTATTTTATGAAAATTTTATACAATTATCATCCATATTTCAAAAAAAATATAGGAAATCGTTGAATTATCAGTATAAACTCTGAATAGAAAAAAATATTTTCAACTGATTCAGTGTGTTATCCAGGGCTGTAGATATCATGAATTCAAAACAATTTGAAGAAATAATCAATGCAATTTTTGCCAGAAAATATTCATGGGCTTGTGTTTTAATTCTCCGCGTTCATGGTTATGATCCTTTACAGTATATTCCTTATCGTACCTACATTCGGTTGTTGAAAGAAAATCACCAGTGTCAGGGTAGAAAAAAAGATAATAATCAAAGTTTAAAAGTTCAAGATATCAACTCCCATTAAATTAATCATCAGTAAATAAAAAGTAAGAAAAATTGAATTTTCAAATTGGAAGATAAAGCTAATAGGTTGTTTAAAAATTCTGTGTTAATCATCGGTTGTAGGGAATATAGGGAAATTAGGACGGGCAAGGATGCCCGTACCACAAGAACCGCCATAGTGTAAAATTAAATATAAATCTTTTTAGGGTGCATTGTGTTTATGCTCAGGCACCCTAAATTTTAAGTATGTTTAGATTCAGCTTAAATGAGTGCAAGCGTTACCTCGAAAACTCGGAAGTTACCAACCCAAGCATTAGGAGCAAAAATTTTCCACTGGTTGAATATCATTAGCCTGTTTATTATGCTTACTAGTGGACTACAAATTTATAACGCCAATCCTGTTTTTGGGGGACGATCTGGTTGGCATATTCCCCCTATATTTACCTTAGGGGGTTGGCTTGCTGGGGGACGACATTGGCATTTTGCAGCAATGTGGATTTTTTCTGTTAATCTTTTGTGGTATGGATTGTATGTGTTTATTACCCGTCGCTGGCGACATCGATTTGTTGCTGTCAATGATTTAAAAGCACTACAAAAAAGTCACAATTCTAAGCGTCTAATTTATGCCTGGCATCGCATTATATATACTAGCATTATTCCCATCATGTTGTTGGCAATATTCACTGGTATAGGCATGTATAAACCTGCTCAATTGTCTTGGATAGTCGATATCTTTGGCAGTTGGCAAGCACTCAGAATTGTTCATTTTTCCTCAGTTCCTATAGTAATATTATTTGCTATTCTTCACTTTTGGTTGGGGAAAAAAGCTGGTGGAGAAAAGCTCACTGAATCTATGTTTTGGTAAGAAAATGTAAAAATTAAAAATTAAACATTAAAATCTCAAATCTCAAATTGAACAATGGGTATAATTCGCATATCTCATCCCCAAATAACACGCCGTCAATTTTTACAAATCTCTGGATTATCAAGCATTGGTTTGTTTTTAAATGGTTGTGGTGTACCAATTTTTGAAGATGTAGTAGGCAAGGTTTCCCAACCCCTAAATGAAAAAGTTGGAGCCTTATTATTGAAGCCACAAACCCCTGTTCCGGAATTTTCCCCGGCTGATATTCAACCAGATAAATTGATAGTCAATACCTTTAGATATACTCCTATTATTGACCAAGCAAAGTATCGTTTAATTGTTGACGGTGAGGTTAATAATCCTCTTAGTTTCAGTATGTCAGACTTAAAGGCTTTGCCCTTAACTTCTATGATTATTCGTCATGTTTGCGTGGAAGGTTGGGCAGCAATTGTGCAATGGGCTGGAATTAGACTACGGGATATTGTAGCCCTTACTCAACCTAAACAGGATATCCGCTATGTTTATTTTCAATCAGCGGATGGATATTATTCTAGTTGGGATATTGCATCTGCTTTGCATCCCCAAACTTTATTAGCTTATCAAAAAAATGGTGAACCTTTACCAGTAGATAATGGTGCCCCTTTGCGTTTAGCTTCTCCAATTAAACTTGGTTATAAACAAAGTAAATGGATAACTCGAATTACATTGGTTAGTAATTTGTTGGATACCAAAGGCTATTGGGAGGATCAAGGTTATGAATGGTTTGCTGGAATTTAGTAATTAATTATTGGTTTCTTGATTGGTTTCTTGAATCACTAACACAGAACAAGGTGCATGATGAATAACATAATTACTAACACTTCCTAAGACAATTTCTGCAAGCTGATTGTGACCTCTACGACCGATTATAATTAAATTAGCTCCCCAAGTCTGAGCTTGTTGACAAATCTGTTTTCCTGGCACTCCAATTTTGTGAGCTAATTCTATAGGAATTTGTTTGAAATTTGCCTGTTGATAGTAATTTTCCAACTTGTTTTCTACTTTGGCAATTTCTTGTTGCAGCCGTTTTTTTTGGTGTCTGGCAAAAGTACCATATAAATCAACATCTCCTACGGTAGCAATGCCAAGAAAGGGCTTATCCTCTACTTTTGTATCCGAATTAATACAGTGAAACACCATCAATTTGCTTCTTTCTGTTTGAGCTAGATCAAGTGCTTTTGTAAACACTATTGAAGCTTGGGGTGAGTCATCTATGGCAACAAGAATTTTGTTAAAAATCATAATTTTATACAACCTATTACTCACATAGTATTAAGTTAGATTCATTCGTTTCTAGACTATGTTTGGAAACGCATTTTGAGCCGGTACTGCCTATTATTAAGTCAGGAGGCAGCAGCCCCCTAAAATTCATTACAAGGTAAAATCTTGTAACGAGAGAAATATGGAGGCAGAGCCTCTCTAAAATTCATTACAAGGTAAAACCTTGTAACGAGAGATTACCCATTACCAATTACCAATTACCAATTACCAATTACCAAAATGATTTTTAGCCACTGCACCAAGTATCAAACATACGCACATCTCTTGCTTCTGGATACTCGTCGCAGAATTCATCAAAGGCTGTTTTTAAAACCCTCTCAGCACGTTGATGTGCCAGTTCAGATTGCAATTCATCAACCGCATCCCAAGCAGCAGCACAATCTTCTGAACGAATACCTTTATGATCGCAGACAGTACGCGCTTTGCGAATTTCTTCCTGTAACTGTTGTTCGAGGATAACTGTCCGGGGTTTTTCCAGGAAGTTACTCCTAGCCAGAATATCGTCTAGGGAAATTATACCTAATAAAGTACCTTGGATAACAGGCGCTCGCAGCAGGTGATGATCGGCAAATAACCGTGCTACGTATTCTACTGCTAGATCGGGATTAACCACAATACAGGGTTTGGTCATTACTTCATAAACGCGCACCTGATTGGGATCTTTGCCATAGGCAATTACTTTGTATACGATATCGCTTTCGGTGATAATGCCATAAGCGTCCTGTGGGTGGCGACGATCTACAATTAAAGCTTGCCAATCCCTTGCCTTCATTAGCCTAACCGCTTCAGCTACCGTTGCCGAACTGCGAATAGTGGCGACATCTTTTGTCATAATATCCGCTGCTGTAAGCATGATCAACCTCCCACATAATCTTCACAATGCCATTTCCACCACTAGCCCTTTGTTGAGCAATTTGGGCATGGTTGTTATGATTTTCACCCCCTACATTCTTTATAGATCAAGATTTTGAGGAACTTGTGAGGATGGAGCCAGATTTAATTAAAAAAAACTGATTTTATGTTCACAAATCACTCCCAGGATAGATGTAGATAATACATATTAATAATAGTTCCCTCTCATAGTAATTATTGCCTATTATCTAATCCTCTATTTTGAAGACAAAATTCCTGGAATTCAGTCGAGAAAATTAGTCTTGAATTATTGACTTTTTAGTTGTGATAGCAAAATATAAAAGCAGGACTTTAATTTTAAGAGTTGATATTGTCCAAGGAAATTTAACTATCAAGTTTAGTGAAATTAAGAGGGGGCTAAATGGCTAAAATTACTGTAGCCGATTTATATCCTATTGATTCTGTAACATTTTTGGAGGAATTATCTCATGAGAAAACAACAACTATTGTTGGTGGTTATCTAAGTCGATGGCAATTAGAAAATTTAGACCGAAAGTTTGATGATTTAAGCTATCGACAATACAGCCTATTCCGGAAAATGTCTCATAATATCGATCAGAAAATGTATAATGAAATAATGTCCTGGGATTTCCCTAATTATATGTAAAATATTCAGCATAATCTTGTCGATTTTTATTGTGCGTCCAATGTATATTGTGGCGCATATTTTTGATTTTATAAAGCTAAGATATATAACCTATTATACCGATTGAAAAACATCATTTAACCTGTTGCTAGGAAAGGGGTAGGTGCGGGGTAACCCGGGTGTAGGGGCGGGGTAACCCCGCCCCTACTAATTGGTATTATATAGAGTTATTTCTAATCAATTTGAATACAAAAATATTAGGGTTAGGGTTACCCATAACTTATTATTTATAAACACAATATTAAATATTTTCTAGTAAATTAGAATTTGTGTTATGAGTCATATCTTGCACCATTTTCAACAAGCACGGAGAAAGCGAGGCAGCGCGTTGCGGAGCCAGTCACGTGCGCGGGTTCCCCGCGTTGAGTGAACTGGCGTTGGGGTTCCCCCCGTTATAGCGACTGCCGGGGTTTATCAACGAAAAATTAGGGTTTTGGCAACTCAATATTTGCAATAAACCCGGTTTCTGACCCTGATGCAAGATGTGTGATAAGGCTTCTATTTTTAGAGATGACATAGAAGAGGATGCATTATACTTTGCAAGAAAACAGCCTAGTTAATCTTGAGATTTAAAAGACATAACTCCTGATTTTTGGTCTACAAAAGTATTGATTTCTAGTTGATTTTTCCAATTGATTCACACAATAATTGAGTTAACGGATAAGCGATTCAAGCTTAACCAAACGGCAGATTAAACTTACTAACAACCACTTTTAGAGGAGAAGTAAGAATGGCTAACATTAAAATTTCCGAACTGCGTCCTTCTGGTTTTGAATTATTTCAAGATTCTGAAAGCTTCCTCAACGACATGAACGAAATGGATACTATGTCCATTCATGGTGGTGAAGGCTATGGATTCTCCAAATATTTACAATATGGTATCGGTGGTTTCGCTATCAATAATGTAGTATCTATCTACAGCAAGTTCAGCCGTTATGGTGGTTATCATTGATAATTTGTAGGTAATCGCTGAGCAATTTTGCTGATGATTACCAAGCAATGATTTTGGAGTGAAGTCATCTAGGGTGCTGAGCAGAATTAAGATATTTTTAGCTTAATTCTGCTCATATTTACCAATTTAGTCATGATTATTTTGCTAGACAATCAATGGCTATTATTAAAATTGATGACTTAAATAATTTTGATGATGAAAAAAATACTGTATCGGGAAGTTTTCTCAAGGATTTGCAAACTAAAGATTCTCGATTAGTATATGGTGGAAAGGGTAACGATTTTTCTTTGTTACTCAATTATACTTTCGCTGGATTAGCAATCCATAGCATTAGAAGAATTGCTGATTCATTTATGGAATAAAATTTATCCCTGCGTAGATACTCAAGTGTTATTTAAAAAAATATTTGTGGGCAGCATTAGGGCGCTTCTATAATTTTTGATGCCAACAAATACTTGTAAATAAACTAGAAAAGTATCTGGAAAAATGCCATTACTTTTAAGTTCCCAAAATGTTTTTGAATACCTGATAGCGCAGGGAATATGTACTCAATCACAACAGTCTGAGAGTGAAATTGAACTCAAACCTGCCAAAAACTTTAACTTATTACTTAGTTTACCATCAGGTAGTCAACTACTAATTAAACAAGAACCTTACAATCGAGAAGGTAAAACTACTGGTGAATTTTTGCGGGAATGGCAAATGCATGAGTTTTTGCAAAGATTCCCAGAGACAAACAAAATTCATCCCTATATTTCAGAGGCTTTACATTTTGATGCTGAGAATTCAATTATTGTTTTCAATTATTTAAAGAATTATCGAGATTTAGCAGATTTTTATTCCCAAGAGAATCTTTTCTCTACCAAAATTGCAACGGTAGTAGGAACTACTCTCGCATCGCTACATCGCATAAGTTGGAACCGTCAAGAATGTCGAGATTTTTGGCAAAATTATCAGGGTGCGTCTACTCAAAGAACTCCCGATTTGACATTCGGTTTGGAGAGAATTACCCCAGAGGTGTTTAGCTGGGTTCCTATTGATGGATTGAAATTTTTTGCTTTATATCAACGTTACGACAGCTTGGGTAAAGCGATCGCAAATTTAAGCCAAAGTTATACTCCCTGCTGTCTTACCCATAATGACCTGAAGTTAAACAATATTCTTCTGTGTCACAATTGGGAAGACATGGACGGTGATGAGTCCAGCCAGGGTATAATTAGGCTTATAGATTGGGAACGTGCTGCTTGGGGAGATCCTACTAGCGATTTGGGTGCTTTAATTAGCAGTTATTTGCAAATTTGGCTGGGTAGCATGATTACCAGTAAAGCCATTGCTTTGGAAGAGTCATTACGGTTAGCTACCACACCCTTGGAAGTGTTGCAACCATCAATTGCAGCTTTGGCGATCGCATATTTGGCTAATTTTCCAGAAATCTTAGAACATCGTCCAGATTTCTTGTTACGAGTTGTACAGTTTGCTGGTTTAGGATTAATTGAAGCTATTCAAGCTAGATTAGAACATGAAAAAACTTTTGGAAATTCGGGAATTTGTATGTTACAAGTTGCCAAAAGTTTGTTATGTCGTCCGGAAAAATCTGTTTCTACGGTGTTCGGAATGGCTGCTTTAGAATTGACTCATCAAGGAAGTGTGAGTCGATTGAAGTAAAGGTTTTAATTGATGTTTTGTCAAGGGAGTGAGAAACCGGGTTTATGAATCAAAAATTGGGTTCTACTTTTAAATTTTCTCAATAAACCCGGTTTATTAGGAGTTAATCTTTTCACCAAGAAGCCACTAAGTTTAGTGAAAAATTCATGATGATACAATCGCTTTCTCCACGAATTTCGGATGATTTTCCTCAAAATTTATTAGCTTCGTTGCAAGATATTGCTAATCAGGTTGAGATTGAATCTAATTTTGCTATTCATCATCCAGATTATAAGCCTCTGGATGTTTCTCCTGAGACTTTTCAACGCTTACAGCAGTTACCTGTAAATATTCAAAATAATTTTCTGAGTTCTCTGTTGCGGAGTTTTATTTATGGTATTTACTATAATGGTTCTCTAAGAAAAGCTTTGGCTGCAAATGGGACAGTAACAGATTCTAAACTAATACAAAATTTGGAAAATAATACCCTGATGGGGGTAGATGTTGGATTTTACGAGGGATTACATTCTAGCAATAATGGTGAGGGTTTTTTTGACCCCGGTTGGCAAATATTACGAGAAAAAGATGATGGTTCTCTAGCAGTTAAAAAGAGTGATTTAACTTTATATATAGAACGTAAACTTCATCTACAAACATCTCAAGCTAATGCTAAAGTTGGCGATACTGTAGCTATCCGGATGCCCAAAAATTTGGTACAGAATGGGTATTATATGGCGGTTGGTAATGCTGGAAGGCATAATGCTAATAATAACCAAGATGGTAAGTTAGTGCGGGTTTATTTTAATTTAAATCCTCAAGGTGCTATTGGTGTTATGAGTAGCCTGACACAGCAGTTAAATGCTATTTCGATTCCTTTCTGTTTTAAGGTGTTATATAATCCTTCTGACTATAAGCGTTTTGACTCTGGTGTTCTGTATTTTGAAAAAGGTAACTATACACAATTGCGATTAGTATTGCAATCTGTTTATAGAGAACATCAATCTAATTTTGGCACAGAAGTACCGCTGTTTACTAAATTACTTTCTCCTGGATTATCACTAGCAGAAGAACCAGATTATCAATTTATGACAGAAGAAAGTTTTGGACTTAATCGTTGTCATATAGTTGCTAGTGGTTATTTAGCAGCTTGGCGACAAGGTAATCAGTCTCCACAAGGACGATTAACATCTATTTTAAAACAGTTTGAACTATTGGGAATTGAATGGCAACGTCCTTATCTAAATCCCAAATCTGAGGATATTTATCTACCCCTGAATGAATAAAAATCAAAGAAGATAAGGAGTAAATAAAGGAACAAAATCCTTTAACTCCTAACTATTTACTCCGAACCAAATTAAAAATTAAAAATTGGCAAGTGCCGAAATAATTAATAATTAATAATTAAAAATTGGTCACTATACGCCTCTTGGGCGCAAGCATTGCGCCCCTACAAATCCCTAACTTATAATTAAGCAAGTTTACGCTGTTCTTGAGAATATTGACAGTGTAAATCTGCCACAATTTCTAATTCTTGGATTTGCTTTTGTAACCAATTACCAAACAAATCTGTCAGAATTTCAAAATGCAATTGCTCATTTAACTGGGGTTGAATAATTTCTTCTATCCAGATTAAATGAACTCCTTTGGAAGTAACAATTGGCTTGAGAATTTGTGGTGGATTTGCAGCAAATACCGCAGCAGCAATTTCTGGTTTTAAATCCTGACGACGTCGGATTCCTTGATAACCACCTGCACGTCTTACTTCTGGTTCTAGAATATATTGACGAGCAATTTCTTGGAAACTAATTTCCCCTTCTTGCATAGCATAAAATAGTTCCAAAGCTAAGTCTTCATCATCTAAGATTACTTCATATATAACTGCTCCTGTATAATCTAATTGATGTTCATAAAAGAATGGTTCTACTTGATTCGCAAATAGGTGATTTGCCAATTTCTCTGACAGAAAATTTCTTTTCGCTAATTCTTCAAAATCATCTAGAGAAAGATGATATTTCCTCAACCATTCCCAAGTATCATCTGTCTTCAGTAGTTGATTTGCTAAACGAAAGTCATCTGCTGCTTGTTGAAGTTCTTCTGGCTGAATTTCAATACCAGCTTTTTCGATAGCATCGGTAATAATTTTGTTAGTTGCTGCTGCTTCTAACACACCAGGAATCTGACAGGAAAGTTTGACTTGATAAAGAATCTCTTCACCAGAAACTGTCAAAACTTTCGACATAATAAAATCCTCACAACGAAAAATCAGGGATAACTATTAATTGGATTTACGCAAAAATTCCCTGTTTCAATATCTTTGTGAATTATTTGAAATCTACAAATGATGCGATTGACAATGTTCCCTCTTAATTAATATTAGCATTTTTAGCCCAAAAAAACAGTTCTTACTGGAATTATCAACATTTTGTAGCACATAAATAATTCTAGGGTGTGTGACACTTTGAAAAATACTGTACATAAAAATAAGACTTGTAACTACTTTAAGTCAGTGTAAGCATTCTCAAAGAGTCACTGTACGCGTCTAGACGCACCAACCAGGGATTATGATAATATCCTAAGTCCTGGAATAATTCAAACTGTGTACAAATTATGGTGCGTTAGCTACCGCGTAACACACCCTACTATTAATCTAGAAATCAAAAAATCACAATTACCAATTACCAATTACCAATTACCGATTACCAAATTATTACATTTTTAAACCACCTTTTTGTAACTTTTTAAATGGGTCTAAAATAAAGTCAATTACCCGACGTTGATGAATAATTACCTCTGCTGTGGCGGTTTGTCCTGGGGTTAAATTAATATGTTTATTACCAGCTTGAATATAAGATTGTGGTAAGGAAATTTCCAAATCAAAAGTTTCCAATTTACCTTGATTTGTTTGTTGAATTTTAGAATCTGGAGAAATCCAACTTACCCTTCCTGTCATCACTCCATATTCTTGGAATGGATAAGCGTCAAATTTAATTTTTACTGGCATTCCTACCTCTAAAAATCCACTATTTTGACTAGCCATTTCTGCTTTTAAAATCAAAGAATCTGTCTTGGGTGCAATTTTGGCGATGATTTGACCTGGTTGAACTACAGAACCTGGTTGTGAGAAGGGTAATTCAAAAATTGTACCATTAACTGGAGCGCGAACAATTCTTTGATTCAGCTGGATTTTCAAGGATGTAATTTGACTTTTACTTTGAGCAATTTCTGATTTTAATGTGGCAAGTTGTGTTTGAATATCTTTGAGTTGATTTTGACTATTTAGTAATGCTATTTTACCTGCATTAACAACACTTTTATAGGTATTTTTTTGCTCATCTAAAGCCAATTTAGCCTGTTCAATATCAGACTTTCTCTGACTCATTATTGCCTGATAACGGCTAACTTCCGCTTGTAAACGCAACTTAGCTTGTTTAATCTCAGAATTAGTTTTTAGGTGTAATCTTTGACTTTCTTCTGCTGTTTTTTCTAACTCCACAACTTTTATTTCTGGAATCGCACCTTGTCGGGAAAGTTGACGATAGCGTTGGACTTCTTTTAAATCCCGATTTAAACGACTACTAGCTATTTTTCGCGCTGTTTGACTAGACTTAATATTTTGCTTTGCTTGTTCTAATTGCGCCAGTTTTTCCCATTTTTGTAAATTATAATTCTGAAGTTTAGCATTCAAATTTTGCTTGGCTTGATTCACTTGAGCAATTTTTGCTAATGCTTGTGCCTGATTTTGTTGTTCCTGTACTTGAACTGCTAACATCATTTGATTTTTGACTAATTCTAATTGTGTTAGCCTATTTAATTGTCCTTCTAATTTATTCTGCGCTTGTTGTAATTCCGTTTGCAAAACATCAGATTCAATTTCTACTAACAACTGTCCAGTTTTGACAGTTTCTCCTTCTTTTGCACCCACTGCAATCACCGTACCAGCGACAGCAGCATCTAATCTGCGAATTGCGTCTTTTGGTTCTAGTCTTCCCCTAGCGCTACCTGTTTCGTCTACTTTGGAAAACATAGCCCAAGGTAAGGTAATCACTGTGAATCCTACCAAAAAATGCAACATGGAGCGTGTCCAGCGTCTGGGTAATCCATCCAGCAGTTCTTCTGTACCGTAATGCAACTCTTTTTCTTGTGTCTGTGGAGGTACTAATTCCAGTACAGTAGGGTCATGTTTACTTAGAGTATTAGGCATTTTTATTGTATCCTGGTATTGAGTTTCAGAAACCGAGTTTATTGGAAGGATTAACTTTTAAAAGTTCTAATTTATCTTTGATAAACCCGGTTTATTCTAACAACTTTGTTTTTGGATTTGAGACTTTGATAGACTGGGTTGATTGTAACAAATTGGTTTTTGGCTTGAGACTTTGAAAAACGGGTTTTATGGCGAAAATTGATTGTAAAAACTTTAATATTTTTTTGAGAAACTGGGTTGATTGTAAGAATTTGGTTTTTTGGTTTGAGACTTTGAGAAACGGGTTTCATGGCGAACATTGATTGTAAAAATTTTAATTTTTCTTTGAGAAACCCCGTTGATTGTAACAACTTTGTTTTTGGGATTCAGACTTTGAGAAACACGGTTGATTGTAAGAATTTGGTTTTTTGGTTTGAGACTTTGAGAAACGGGTTTGATGGCGAACATTGATTGTAACAACTTTAATTCTTCTTTGAGAAACCCCGTTGATTGTAACAACTTTTGGGATTTAAATTTTGAGAAACGGGTTTGATGACGAACATTGATTGTAACAACCTTAATTGTTCTTTGAGAAACCCGGTTGATTTCAACAACTTTGTTTTTTGGGTTGAGACTTTGAAAAACCGGGTTAATTGTAACAACTTTTTTTTGGGGTTGAGACTTTGAGAAACGGGTTTGATGGCGAAGATTGATTGTAAAAATCCTAATTTTTCTTTGAGAAACGGGTTTGATGACGAACATTGATTGTAACAACCTTAATTGTTCTTTGAGAAACCCGGTTGATTTCAACAACTTTGTTTTTTGGGTTGAGACTTTGAGAAACTGGGTTAATTGCGAACATTGATTGTAACAACTTGGTTTTTGGGATAGAGACTTTGAGGAACCCGATTTATTTCAACAACTTGTTTTTGGAGTTTGAGACTTTAAGAAACCGGGTTTTTTAGAAAAATTAACTTTCAAAAACCCTGGTTTTTCTCTTAGAAACCTGGTTTTTCTAGAGTTGGCGTTAACTGTTGCTGATTAAGATAAAAATAATGACCTTTTTTAGCTAGTAATTCTTCGTGGTTACCACTTTCTACTAAGACACCACGATCTAATACCAAAATTAAGTCAGCCTTGCGGACGGTAGACAAACGATGAGCAATAATTAAACTAGTACGTCCCTGAAGAATAGTTTTCAGATTATTCTGAATTATACGCTCTGATTCTGAGTCCAGGTGACTGGTAGCTTCGTCAAATATCAATAAGCGGGGATTTCCCAATAATGCACGGGAAATGGCTAACCGTTGACGTTGTCCTCCCGAAAGCATCCCCCCACCTTCCCCAATTTGGGTTTCGTAACCCATTGGTAGATGTTGGATAAATTCGTCCGCACCTGCTAAGTGTGCTGCTTGATTGATTTCTTCTAGAGGTGCTTCTGGATGAGCAATGCAGATATTCTCCCTGATTGTACCTCCAAATAAGAAAGTATCTTGATCTACAACCCCAATTTGCGATCGCAAAGAACGTAGGGAAATACTAGTAATATCATGACCGTCAATCAGGATTTTGCCCTCCGTCGGGGGATATAAACCTAAAATTAACTTAGCCAGGGTGGTTTTCCCCGAACCGCTACGTCCGACTACCGCTACGGTTTGTTCTGGCTGAATTTCAAAGTTGAGGTTTTCTAGGATGTTAATATCGCTTTCCGGATGGTAGCGGAAGCTAACCCCCACAAAGCGGATTTGTCCCCTGAGTCTGGGTAGGGATTGACGGGGTTGGTTGTGTAAGTCTTCTTCTGGTTGTGCTTCTAAAACGTCATTAATTCGTTCCGCAGCTACGGTGACTTCTTGAAATTGATTCCATAGTACTGTTAGTCTTTGGAAGGGACTGATAACGTTTCCTAGGAGCATATTAAAGGCAACTAGTTGTCCAATGGTAAGTTGATTTTGAATTACTAACCATGCTCCCAACCAGAGTAAGCCTGTGGTAATTACGGATTCAATGGTAGAACTAAAGACTTGCAATTGGTTAGCAATTACTTGTCCCGTGAAGTTCTTTTTTATCAAGACATTCAGCCTTTCTTCCCATCGCCAGCGTACTGTTTGTTCAATCGCCATGGAACGAATGGAACGAATCCCTGATAAAGCCTGAATTAGATAACTGTTCTCCCTGGCTAAAGCATTAAAGACCTGTTTAGAAATTCTTCGGAGTAAGGGTGTGGCAATTATTGCTAAAAGTAAAAATGGAGGGACAATACAGAGGGTGAGAAATGCTAGTGAAGAACTATACCAAAACATTAACCCCACATAAATAAATACTGTGAGTAAATCGAGAAATATTGATAGTGCTTCCCCAGTCAAGAAACGTTGAATTTTCTGATTTTCCTGTACTCGGGAAACAATATCACCCACATAACGAGACTCGAAGAAGGCTAAGGGTAGACTAAAGGTATGTTTAATAAATCCCACCATCAAAGCCACACCGATACGGTTAGCAGTATGATCTAGGAGATATTGACGCAGTCCGTTCATTGCTACCCGGAACAAGCCAAAAATTAGTAAACCCAAACCCACAGCAGTTAAAGTGAGAGTACTACCCTGAACAATCACCCGATCCAATAACAACTGGGTAAATAGAGGTGTCACCAGTCCGAATATCTGAATAAACACACTCGCAATAAATACCTCTAACAACACCACCCTATGAGGCTTAATTAATTCCAAAAACTGCCAGAATGGTGTAGTTGCTTCCTGGGTTTCTTGGAGTAAAGCTGTGGGTTGTAATAACAAAGCATAACCAGTCCACCCTGCTTGAAATTCCCTATGGGTAAGACGACGTTGACCAATGGCTGGATCTGCAACAATTACCGCTTTGGATGTAATCTCATAGACCACTATATAATGCTTACCTTCCCAATGGACTATAGCTGGTAAAGTTTGTTGTGCTAACTTATCTAGACTAGCCTGTACAGGTCGGGTAGCAAAACCGATGGTTTCCGCAGCTACAGCTAAAGAACTCAAAGAAGCACCACTACGACTAGTATTAGCAATATCCCGCAACCGATTTAAACTAAACCGCTTTCCCCAATATTGCGCTACCATCACCAAACAAGCAGCACCGCAGTCAGAAGCGCTTTGTTGTTCCCAAAACGGATAACGCTTAGTCAACCGTCCCCATAATTGAGTCACCGTCACCTTGGGAGTGGGAAACAAATCTCTTTTTTGCGGTGATGATATTTCCGGTTCTGAGAGAGTCTCCCTCTCCACAGGTATAGATACAGACTCCACAGTTGACACCACCCCCCTAGAATCAGAGTCCACCCAATCTCCCAACTCCGACCAATATTGCAGCGCTGACAGCCAATCACTATCCTTGAGAGTATAAACTATTGTCGGTTGAATAGCCTGCCAACTTTGGGAATCCTCCAATGTCGAAGGACTATAAATACTCCCAGGAGTTAGCCTCCCTCCATCAGTATGTAACAACTCTCCCCGTCTTAACAACCACAACCGACAATTTTGAGATAGTCTCCCAGAAACAAAACCAATCTTGAGATTATGACGCTGAAATAGAGATAAAGCCTGAAACATCCCCACCCCACTAGAGTTACGAGGTAATTCATACTTTTGGCTACATAGAAGCAACAAATCCCATAACTCAGCTTGTCTCCATAAGCGATCGCGAATTTGGGGATACTTATCCATCAAACCCCACAATAACTCTTGGGAGAGATAACCCAATTTTAAACTATAAGAAGCTCTAGCATTATAAGGCTGAAAATTCGCCTTGGGAAACAGAGTTAACTCCCCAAAAGAAGTCCCAGCAGTCAAAGTTGTAATTAAATTCTCATCACTATCCAACAACCTCACCTTACCAGCCAGGATAATATAAATTCCCGGCTTTGCAGCTGTTGCTTGCCAAAATTGCTTTGCAACAGGTGGTTCCACAACCTCCACCTGTTGCACATAACCTTGTAACTCCCCTGGAGTAAACGACTCACCCAAAATATTAATTAATTGTTGACCTAATTGTTCCTGGGAAAACACTGATGGCATAAAGTCACCTCGAATATCTCATAATTATTTACATCCCAGAATTCTGTTGCAAATTCTAACTATTCACCTGCATTCTATTAAAAGACCAACGAAAAATTGGCTGATTTTTAGATTGTAAATCCTGTATCTTAATCCCAATTTTATTCATTTCTTCACCCATTATTTGTTCTTTTTGACGCTTTGGTCTAGTAGACAAACCCATCTTTTTTAACAACCTATTAATATGACGCGCACCAATTTCAATCCCCAACTCCTGTGCCAAATGTTTACTTAACCATTGCCCAGTCCAATACTGAAAAGAATAGCCATATTCACGGGGTCCATTAATCACTAATTCCCGCAAACGTTGTAAATATTTATCATTAACCGTCTTTGGTCTACCTATCGGTTTTTCTCGCCATGTATGTGCCAAACCTGCTTTAGCTATAGCCATCCAATAACGCGCCATTTCTTGAGAACACCCCAAAGTTTCACAGATTTGAGTTTGAGAATTACCCGCATCTGCGAGTAACATAATTTCAATACGACGACGATATTCTGACTGTAAATTACCTTGTAAATTCTTCAATAATGCTTTGCGTTGAAAAGGTGTTAAAAACTTACCCGTAATTTGGTTAAAGTTTTCAAAAACCTTGTCTTGATTGAAAGATTGTGACATAATTCCTAGCAGTTGCATTCAACTGTAAAATGTGGGCAAATCAGTCCCCAGCAGCTGTAATCACAAGTGCAAAAGGGATGACAGCTGCGCCATTGGAGTTAGCTTCCAAAGGTCCAATTAAACACTAAAGTTGATATATAACTAACTCCGGGTTTCTCCCCCTAAATTGCGAGGATAGGGGGTGATTCCTGAGTTAAATCAACTAAGGTAAGTAGGTAGGTACAAAGAAAGCGAACGCTTCTAGGGTCGTCATTTGTCATTTGTCATTTGTCATTTGTCAGTTGACATTGGTAAAGGTTTCACTCTTTATTTACGTTTCGTAAGATAGTTGTTTTCATTTCCACCTACTTACTTACTAGTAAAATGTAAGAGTAAATTCTTCGCCAGTAATACGAACTAATTCTGACAAAAGATACAAAAATCATAGCTATAAAATTTCCGATAAACAGCAGCATCTTGCAAGAAGACTTAAACCCTATAATTTCCCAAAGCTTTGCTGAGGTTTGATGCTATACCAATAGTATTTTTACCTGGTTCCATAAATTCATCGTAAGAGTAAAAATGATTTTAGCCTTTAGATAGATTATAGGTTCAGGATTTTACGCGCTGTTTTTCCAAGGTTCTTTACTGAACCAACAGTTGTCCAGGTGGGTAAAGTTTAATTACCAAAATTGTCATCGATGTAGAAGTCAATTTTGACGAGAAACCCATCAATACCCACTCTAATTATCGATTCCCCCGTTCTTTAACAAATAGAATTTTAAGCGATATTTGTCAAGATTTTATTTAAATATAAATAAATCTTTACTGTAACTCGATTATAGCTGCTTTAGATATTCCAATGATTGAAGTTTCCCAAAAACTTCAAACCCTACGCGGAAATCACTCATACCTGGGAGAAATTCTGCTGACGCATCTGGTAAAATTTACGCATTGCGCAAAAAAATTCCCTCATTATCAATCACTTTTCAGCCAAGAATGGTATTAAAAATTTTTGATGTTCGCATCTATCTCAAGTTTTAAAAATAAAATTTGATTTAGCTAGGGTCTCATCAAGTGAGAACATGTGATTTTTATTTCAAATAACCAAACTATGCGTTAATAAAAATATCATGGATAACATAGAATTAAAACTGGGTAAATACCTGAATCTCAAAGATTTTTGTACCTGTACCCAGACTTATCAAAAATACGCAGATAAAATTAACCCATTTCCGCAAAATATCAAAGAAGTAATTCCCGCACTCCAGGATTTAAACAAATTTATCCTCGAACCCATCATTGACTACTTTGGTATAGAAAATTTCCGCTTAACCTACGGTTTCTGTTCTGCAGATTTAAAAAAGTATCTCGAAAAAAAAGATCCAATTACAGGTAAAAAAAATGGTAGAATAGCTCCATCCCTTGACCAACATATGGCTCATGAACTCAATAAAAATGGTAAATATTATTGTAATCGTCTAGGTGCAGCTTGTGATTTCTTCATTCTAAATACACCCAGCCAACAAGTTATAGAATGGATTTTACAGGCAAAACTCCCTTTTGATTCCCTATATTTTTACGGTACAAATAGACCCATTCATATTAGCTACGGTTCCCAACATAAAAGAGACATCTGGACATTTAACACCGGGGGACAACCCACAAGAAAAGGAATTGAACCCTGGGTACAACTAGCAAAACAAATTCCTAACTAAATCTTAAATAGAAGTAGAAGTAGGGGAGGCAAATTGCGGTGTAGATTTTCTTCACGCAATATTGCCGTTGCGTTATGGCTTTAGACTAACGCATCATGTTATATAGCGGTGGGTTAGGCACTTTGATAATGTGTTTTGTGACATATCATCTTGAAATATGTGCCTAACACACCCTACTGAGTAAAGGGGTTAGGGGTTAGGGGTTAGGGGTTAGGGAGTAAGAAAATAGTGTTTGTTTCATTCATTGCGAGGGGGTTTAATACTTTTGACTTTTGACTTTTGACTTCCCCCTTGTGGGGTGCTCATATCTCCTAAGAAACACAGGGAATAGGGAACTCTTAACAGGGAATAGGGAACAAGGAATAGGGAACAGGGAACTCTTAACAGGAAAGAAGTGTTTGTTTCATTCGTTGCGAGGGGGTTTAATACTTTTGACTTTTGACTTTTGACTTTTGACTTTTGACTTCCCCCTTGTGGGGTGGTCATATCTTGCACCATTATCAACAAGACCAAAAAAACCGGGTTTCTTGAGAATAAATAATACTGAAAACTTAAATTTTGCGTTCAGAAACCCGGTTTTTAGCCCCGGTGCAAGATGTGTTTTATGGCTTTAGACTAACCCACCATGTTATATAGCGGTGGGTTAGGCACTTTGATAATGTGTTTTGTGACATATCATCTTGAAATATGTGCCTAACACACCCTACAAGCTTGTAGCAAGGGATTACCCATTACCCATTACCAATTACCCATTACCAATTACCCATTACCAATTACCAATTACCAATTACCAATTACCAATTATGTAATATTTTCTGCTTTACGTCTTCTGGCACGGGTTTTCACCGCAGCACGTAACGCCTTTAACTTATAAGGGTCAGCATCTTTGCGCCATTGTAAATTATACCCTTTAAGGGTGGCACAATGGTCTACCAAGCATTTACGCCAGCCAGCCAAAAGAGTAATACCAGGTAAGTCATCCAACAGTCCCCAGTCTTCTTCTTTGCGAGTTAACCTAGCAAATTTTTCATATAGGGGATAGTCAGGAGTGACTAAAGCGTCTTTATAATGCAGTACCGGGGGGTTATCATCATCGTCATAATCCCGATAAGTAACTCGCAAACTCCGCAAGTCGATTTTCATACTGGTGTATAACAAAGGATGGGGTTCCTTGTCAAAGTTGGGATAATACAAGTAGGAAATCTTCGGGGACTTGGTGTGGAATTTGATCACATTTGCTTCTTCCAGCCTACCAATAGTATACCTAGCACATCCTTCATATAACCGCAGCAGAGGATCGAGGGATTCCAAAGCTGAGATATGAACCCACAGGGAATTGGAGAACTTTTTACCAATGGCACTGTTTTGACAACACTCCACAATCTTCTCCATGTCCCCTATACTATAGAGCATTTCTTCTGCACTCTTGCAAGCCTGCTTGTAACTACCAAACAAGCCTTTAATATCCTCTTTCAGTTCTGGTGCAAACTTACCAAACTGGGGACGTTGACTAAATTGCAGCAGCCCTAAATAGACTATTAAATCTTGACGACGTTTTTCGCTAATTTTTTCCCAGTCTTGGGGGTCAGTAGCTTGTAAAATAACTTGGAAGGCACGGTTCAAACTCCCAAATTCATCAGTGATTGCTGTTGCTTGGGATAATTCATGTTTTTTTGGTAAACGACCACGTTCAGCCATAAATAACATCAAAGGAGTAAGTAATTCTTCATAATCTTCAAAGCGCTTGTTATAGCTGCGGACTCTAGGGGTAGTAGTGCGAGAACGGAAGCGAGAAGCGCGGAAATATTCAGCTTCAGCTACATCTCGAAAGACAAAATATACTCCCAAAGCCACGGGAACAGCATCCACACCCAAAACTTGGTCAATATAAACTTTTAATTCTTCCTGGTCGTAATATTTTTGGAATGTGTTACGACTGGTAATCACCCCATCACCATAAGCAACCACACCTCTATTGCTATCAGAGATTAAAACTTGGGCAGAAACCAATAAAACTTTGCGGGTGAGATCCCAGGCATTAATTAACGCTTCTCGTCGTTCCTGCTGGTCTTCGATGACGTTAATTACATAACCAATATTTACAATATCAGCAGGAGTTCCCTCAACTTCTGGGGCATAATACGGGTCCCAACCTCTACTAGTATAACCTTGGTGGGCAATGCGCTTCACATCACCTCCATGTCCACAACCGTAGTCAAAAAATGTGCTATTGGGGGTAAATAACCCAGCTTCTAATCCCAAACGTACCGGACGGGATAAATTATGACGCAAAATTGCGGCTTTATGACGTTCGATTTTGGGGATAAAAACTTCGGAGTCCGTTTCTGTTGCTGTCTTGATTAATTTGTGTCCTTGGATTTCCACCCCAAAAAAATCTAAACGCTGCTGCCATCCCCGACGAGTACCAATACCTCTAGTATTATCTAGCAATCCCAACTCTTGTTGAGCGCGAGTTAATGCCGCAAATTCCTCGTAATAGGGATATTCAGGGGTAACAAAGGTTTCTTTGCGATGCAGTACGGGAGGATTATCTGTGGTGCTATAGTCCCGATGATTTACTTCTAGGGTTTCTAAGTCAACTTGAATACTTGCTTCCAAGGCTGGATGGGGTTCAGTATCAAATTCGGGGTAATATAAATAGGAAATCTTCGGCTTACTGATGCTAAATTTCACTAGAGTTGCGAATTTACCTTGGGGTGCAACAGTTCTCGCACGACTTTCATAGGTTTGCAGTAGGGGATCGAGAGCGTGCAATCCGGAAATATGGATGTAGAAAGCATCAGGTAGAAGTTTCCCCACCGCAGTCCTCTCGCAAGCCTGAGCGATCGCATCTAATTCCCATAGAGGCTGCGATTTTTGGGATAAATCCCCCTGTTGTGGTGTGTGACTGCTCAAAGCCATAGCACTTATGGGTAGTAAAACCTAAAAAGATGCTAGAGCAAAAGGGGCACCTGTTGGCAAGAGATAGCAATGCTTTGTTACACAATAGCTGTATAGGTTGCTGTCATGATGTCATGACATTTTTGGCAAGAACATTTCTTTGCTCTTCGATAATTATATTCTAAAACACAGATTTGTCAACCCTAAAAACCTTGATTTGTCGTTGCAGAAGGTGCAAATTTTTATTAGGAAAATAGTATCTCAGTATACAATTAATCCAATAAAGACCTTTTTTGAGGATTTTATAAAAGTTTACATCTATTTGGTAGATGATCCTTCCAAAACCAGTTTTTCAGTTGAGTTCCTATTCCCCATTCCCTGCATTTGTTTAGATTTACCAATCATCTCCTCCATACTATATATAAATGTGGCACATTTAATCTACATATATAATTCCCATTTCTTTTACAAACTCAGATTCTCTGATTTTCAAATAATCTTCTCTTTTAGAAATAAACTCATCTATTTTATCTTTTTTGTATAAATCGACCATTTCTTTTGTTATAAAATGCTTTTCTAAAACTTCACTTGAAGAATTTATTATAAAATTATCTATTTGTTTCTTGTCTTTATCTTCTTCAAATTCAGATGATAATCGAAGAATAATATTGGCTGGAGTTCTATCTTTTTTTGATGAAGTAAAAACGAAAAATTCTTTTATACCTTCTTTGTATTGAATTGAATCCGGTTTAACAACTGATTTTAAATAGAATAATTGTAATGCTTTTGGTCTTACACCTGTGAAATTTAATTTGCTTGGATATTTGGCTGTATTAAAAAGTATATCATTGTTTACTTTATAGATTCCATCATCATGCTTTCCTTGTGCAAATTCACAAAATACTTGATAAGCACTTCTCTGTTGGCTTAAAGAATATAACGTAAAATAATTTGAGTAAGTAGTTAACCAAAACCATTTTTCTAAGGCTTTACATTGTTCTAATGTTGGTTCTGGGTTTAGCCTAAAATATTCAGAGATAAAGATTAATTGAGATGGATATGGTAATAAACGAATATCTATTACAAATATCTTTTTATATAAAAAATCTATAGCTTTTTGTATATGTACATATGCATTATTTATAAAATCTTCTAAATCATTCTTTTTGACTAAATCTTCCATTTTTACATCAAAGTATATCTTGCCATTAGCATTAGAAATACAATCTAAGATGGTGTCTCTTTTAAACTCATCAAAATTATAAATATTTAAAGTATTAAGGAATTGAGTGATTGAATCACTAAGTAAGAATCCTGTTTGTTCATTGTAGCTAAGTGCTGAAAGCATAAAGTCTTCAGAAATTTCCGTTCCTGTTGAATTTACTCTTGAGAAAATTTCAACAGCACTTTTGATATCTGCTCCCTTTATTTCTACATAAGGCAATCTATATTTATGCAAAATAGAATGTAAATTTCTCGCATTATCAACATATTCATTTTTCTTATTGTCTCTAATATCTTCCTTATCTAATTCTCGAAGGAAATTAAATAATTCACGGTTATCATAAATCACATAAAGAGGAATTGAAAAAATATTTTTATCTTTCTTACTCCTTATATAATTAAAATTATTTTCTTTCATATCAAAATAAATTAAAAAACTTTTATTGTCAATATTAATATTATTAGTTTTCTTATATTCTTTGGGGTTCATTAAAACTCCAAATAATGTAGAAATTCTTTGAAAACCATCTAATACATACTTGACATCATTATTTTTTTTTTCTATTAAATATGGACCTATTTCATCTTTTGTCTTATAGCCTTTGGTATTCCAGAATAATAAACTACCTATTGGATAACCTTTTAAAATACTGTCAAACAATTCCAGCATCTGAGAGGTTTTCCAAACGAATTCTCTTTGAAATATAGGTATTTTGTAATGACCATTGGCTATATCATCTAATAAATCTTCAAGATATATGGTATCTGGCTTGACAATTATTTTATCATTCATATTATTTTTGCAATTTTCAGTAAAATTTGCTCAATTTCAGAAACTTTCTCGTTTGCTTCCGACAGAAAAATTTTGTGGTGTTCGCATCTTTTTTCAAAGTCACGGTATGAGAAATCATCATCAAGGAACATTTGCGGGAATCGTGCTTTTACTTGTACCTCAATTATTCCTATATTATTTACATTGTATTCTATAAAATCCAAGTCATCATTGCTTTTAGTCTCTAAATCAGTTTTATGAGTCTGAGTAATTGATGTAATCTTTTCAAATAGTACATTTAAAGGTATATAATTTTCAATTTTTCTTTTGTATAAAATATGCCAGATGATTAAATCCCTAGATTCATATTCATAATCACTAGGTTGAATAGTGGTAATTGTTTTGTCTTTCAAATATTCAATTTTGTTTTTATGGGGTGTCAAACTATTTAAGTTTTGCTTATCGCTATCAAAAATAGCCATCAACTTATAATTAAAAATATGTTGATAGCGACTGCTACCGATCCAACGCTTCGTTACTTTTATGAGTTCTCCTACTCCACCACAGTTTTCAGCTTCTATATATTCATTTTTGATAGCTTTATTTAATAATTGATAAATTGACTTTCTTTGTGTTTTAGCACTACTATATTTTCGGCAAATGCCTTGAATAAATTTCCAATCATTAATTCCATTCTCTACTATAACTTTTGACCGTTCAGTAATAATTTTATAGGCATTAATAGGGTGGACTTCTTGATTATTTTCATCAATGCCAATAACAATACGTTTCAAGTGCTGTTCGTGTAATTTACTAATTATTACTTTACCTTTCTTGCTTACAAAATCTTTTAAGGTTCTTCGATGATTTAAAGAAAAATATTGCTGAGATATTTGATTGGAGTCAAAAATATATTCTAGATTATCGTTGTAAAAAATTGCGTTAATACTTTTTATATCTATAAAATGAATATTATTGTCAATCAAGGCTACAAGTATATTGGCTAAAGTAGATTGTATCTCAGTATCTAGACTTCTAAAAATACTAGGATTAAAAGAAATTATCATTTATTTTTCTTCTTCTTTTCTATTAAGTGCCTTCTGCATTTCTAATATTTCTTTCAAACCTTCATCAAAAACCCCATCTCGCCAATCGCTCAAAACTCCATCTTCATCAATTGTAATCTCCATTAATTCTTGTCCTTTAAATTCGGCGTCTTCTAACCAATAGATTACTATATCATCTTGTGTAAAACCAAAATTATTTTCAACAATTAGTTTACGAAGGCGTAAAAGCATATTTTCAGAATGAGTTTCTATGATAAAAGTTTGATTATTTTCCTTTGCTGATTTTGCAAATAATTCTGCTAAATCACCATGTGCAGCAGGATGTAAATGGAGTTCGGGCTGTTCTAAAATAATCATGGAATCTGGTCTATCTTTTACATTAGCTCGTACAACTAAAGGTAAGGCTTGATTCATACCTTGTCCAACATCTACAATATTTACATCTGTATCATTTTTTGAAAGTAAAATTTGAATAAGGGGTTTTTTATCTCTATCATCGACCTTTAATTCCCAGCCATCAAAATGTTCTTTATACCATTTACCTACATTTTTATGTAACTCATCGTTTTTGTTTAACTTACTTATTGCAAGCATTGTATAAGCATTCTCACCTGCAACTCCCGTGTCTCTAAATTGTATCTGTCCTGTCAAATAAAAATATCTTTCGGGCAAAATCCTAAATGGTCCGATATAGTCAACATCAATTGGCTCTATTTTAAAATTGTCAGATAAATTATTTATGGTATTTATTTCGTTGAACTTAATAGGGATAAATCCTTTAAATTTACATTCGTATGTTTTTTTGCTAACACTATCAAACTATCCATCATCATTAAGTTCAAGCTCGAATTGTTGGGTATCATCTTTATATTTCCATTGAAAAATCTCTAATCCATAGCTGTTCTTATTTGGTAGCAAACCAATCTCTATTTGCACATCATCTTCAAATACAATATTAAAAATTAAAGGGATTCCCCCTGAATTATTTTCAAAGAATAAATTATTAAATTCACCTCCTAGTTCTACCCCATTATTTTTTAATAACAATGGCACATCGATATTACCCATAAGAGAATTTTCCAACAAAGTAAATAATTTGGCAATAGAACTTTTACCTGAGCTATTTTTACCAATCAAAAGAGTAATTGGTTTTAATCGCATTGTCTGCTTTTCGTAAAAAGCTTTATAGTTTTCAAATGAAACAAATTTTACTTTCATGTTTTTAATCTTTTAACCTATTACTGTTGACTTCTCTATCATCTGTATCATATTTTTAGCAAATTGATCTAAACAAGGTTCAAAGTTAAATCATTTTTTTTCCTCATATCTTGTATTACTCCCTTCGGTGGTGTAAGATTGCCTATCTTCTTTTTTTTCTTCCTACCCTACCCTGCACCGAAGCCACTACTCTACCCTAAGGGGAAGGCTGAGCGCTTTGCGCTTAGCTATGCCGTAGGCTTTACGTGTCTAACGCGGTTCATTAAATCGGTATTCGTAAGACCGGGAAGGGAGTAATACTTTGACGCAAAATGTGGATTCTCAACCCCCAGTCTCTATTTCCAAGTCCGAAAGACAAATAAACTTCCTTGTCACTGAAAGTAAATTTCGGGTACAAATCCACGTACAATTGAAATTAATTATGCTTTGACCAGTGGAGAGTAAAGCCATGCCAATGGCTGTGGGAGTAATTGAAACACAAGGTTTTCCGGCTGTACTAGTAGCAGCAGATGCAATGGTAAAAGCTGCCGCAGTTACGATTGTATACTACGGTCTAGCGGAAAGCGCTCGTTTGTTAGTCGCAGTCCGGGGACAGGTTGCAGAAGTCAACAGAGCTATGGAAGCAGGTATTGAAGCGGGTAATAATCAATCCAACGGTGGGTATGTAATTACTTACTATATAGTTCCCAATCCCCCGGAAAATGTGGAAAGTATTCTACCAATTCACTTTACTGAAAAATCGGAACCTTTCCGCATCTTCTAAACTCCGTTAGATGCAAAATCAAGCAATTTAATATTTGTGATATTCATATCATTGGGTAGGGACGCGGAAACCGCGTCCCTACTAAAATTTGGGATAATTTATTTTTTTGTGTTCCGTTGCCCTCAACAGTTATAGCTTTTCTCAGTCTGGTGAAGTACAGATGAAATTACTAAAATTATTGTGGGGTAGAGAGCAGCGCGTTGCGGAGCCAGTCACGTGCGCGGGTTAAGAGCGTTGAGTGAACTGGCGTTGGGGTACTCTTACGTAGA
>JASJCY010000285.1 GCA_030065825.1 Nostocaceae cyanobacterium
GGTTTGTCCCATTAATTCTGAGGGGTTTCCATCACACCCACCTGGGACTATAAGTCCCAGTCTAATAGTCAAAGTCATATAAATATGACTATAAAACTAGCCATCAAAACTAATGGGACAGAACACTAGGGTGACGTTGGTAATTAGGGGAGTTGAGGGTGTGCCTCCTAATTACCCTTAAGGAAGTGCAGGTTATGATGTATAACCTACTTTTAGCACAAAACTTAAAATTTTAAGACTTTCTTAAGATTTGCTGTATAATATCTCATAAAGCCATGAATTGGAGTTATGGATATGGATTTAGATATCAAAACAATCCGTGCGCTGTGGACTTTAGTAGAGACTTCAAATCCCTACACCCTATCGAAGCTACCGGATAGCGAAATTGTCAGACAACTTGTCCAACAGATAGAAAACATGTCTTCCCTTGGTTTAGAAGAGACTCAAGTTCTCTCTAAATATATTGGTGCAAGGACATTACTCATTAAAGACTTAGCTTATTCCAAAATCGGAGTTTAGGAGGTTTCTATAGGTTGTTAAGTGTAGGGTATCCCCAAGGAGAACTTACGCTACTGGTGCATTTATCCGAAAACTGTCCCATAAGATTAATTTAGCTCTAATCCCCATAAATCAAAGCTGATGAAAAACTTTGGGAGCTACTAAATATCTCTGTGGGGAAATGTCACGCAAAAAGTAGTCTGCTTGTTTTCACTTTTGACATCAATAGAAACTTCTAGCATTTCCGCCAGTTTTTTAACCAATGTTAGTCCCAATCCAGTACCACCATATTTCCAAGGATCGTTATTAGGAATGCGATAAAACTGATTAAAAATCAATTCCTGTTGTTCTGGGGAAATTTCCACACCAGTATTAATGATACATAAAGAAATGGATGATTGATTTGCTTTAGTTTGCACAGCAATTATTTCACCTGTTGGGGTGTATTTACAGGCATTATCTAGCAATTCTCGAACAATACGCTCCAAAATTGTGGGGTCAGCAGAAATCTGTAATTCTTCTGGTGCTAAATTGAGAATTAATTGCTGTTGTTGGTCTTGAGTGCGTTGCAAATATAAATGGGTAAGATCGGTCAACCAAAAATTAAGATTGATGACTTCAGATTGTATAGTTTTGGCTTTAGCATCTACATAACAAAGAGTTAGTAAATCATCAACTAATTGCTTTTGTCGCTGACATGATTCCTGAAAAATCTGGATAACTCGTTTAAAAGTAGGAGAATTCCCAGGATTTTTCTGATTAACCAAGAGCTTTTCCATGGTTTGGGTAGCCAGTTGAATACTGCTCATGGGGGCTTTTAGTTCGTGGGAAATAGTTTTGAGGAAATCGTCTTTAAGCTGATTTAGTTTGGCTAATTCTTCCACTTGTTGATTGGAAGCTTGATAAAGTCGAGCTTGACGAATGGCGATCGCACATTGAGAAGCCACCTGTTGCATTAGCCGAATTTCTAAGGGGGAAAATACTTGTTCTGGTGGTTTAAGTCCCCACAAATTACCAATAATTCCGCTATTGTCAAAGATGGGACAAGCCAAGCGGTTAACTTGAATTCCACTGGGATTAAATTGGGGAATTGTTTCTACTAGTTGCAGAGGATTTTTTTGCAGGAGTTGCTGATAAAGTTCGGGGAACTCCTCAATTTGTCTAATTTCTCCCTGACATTGGGGTAAAGTTGTTGTATATTCGTAGGCAATGGTGGCTGTCCTCTGCTGGGAGTCATAAAATTCGATTTGACAGCTACTGAGGTGAAGAACAGCTACTAACTCTTGCGTTGCTGTTTGCAAGCTATGACTTTCATCGAGACTATCGCGAATTTTATCGGTAATACGTCGCACCAAGGCTTCAAAATCTAAAGCCTGTTGTAGTTCTCGGTTTTGCGCTGCTAGGGTACGACGCATTTGTTGCAAATTGAGATGGGTTTGAATCCGTGCTAAAACCTCTTCTTGTTCGATAGGTTTGGTAATGTAATCAACTCCCCCTAGTTTAAATCCTTGAACTTTATTCACACTTTCCGAAAGGGCAGTTAAAAAAATTATAGGAATTTCTCTAGTAGATGTTTTTGCTTTCAGCTGACGACAGGTTTCAAAACCATCCATGTCGGGCATAAGTACATCTAATAAAACTAAATCTGGGGCTTGAGATTGGGCTATTTTTAATGCACTTTCCCCATCTTCAGCTAACAAAACTTTGTAACCTTGTGTCTCTAAATAAGAAAACAATACCTGTAGATTATTGGGGGTATCGTCTACTATTAAAATGGTGGCTGATTCAACTGCTGAAGAATTTGCTTCTATCCCCCTATCTTGCGGTTGAGTGACAAAATCATCTAGAGTTTGAAACAGCTGTTTTGTTTTCCCCTCTATATTTCGTCGGTTTTCCTCTCTCCAACTTTCCCCAGACTGAGTTCCCATTAGTTTAGCTATGGTGGCACAAAGGATTCGTTCGGATAGTTTTTGATAGGTTAACATAGGCAGTGATCGC
Source organism: Nostocaceae cyanobacterium (assembly GCA_030065825.1). GTDB lineage: Bacteria > Cyanobacteriota > Cyanobacteriia > Cyanobacteriales > Nostocaceae > JASJCY01. Next base: position 2,497 of record JASJCY010000285.1, read on the forward strand.
CGAAATCAAGATTCTTATAATTTAAAATTTACATTCCGTAATATTATATTTTAGTATATTAATTATGCTTTCTCAATGTGTTGGCGAATGAATTGCTTGAGTTTTTTCAGTTGACAAGTTTCGGCTAACTGACTTATTTGTCGTGCAAAAGGAGTTAATTGGGGTTCATCTTGTTGCCATTGATTTACTTGGGATAAAGCACCTCGAATGTCACCCAGCATGACTAAGTCCAACAGTTGAATTAATTTCTCTTGAGAAGGAGTCATTAAGGATTCAGTAGTGGAACTTGCATCTGCTGGTGTTGCCGATAATGGTTGAGTAAGCAGTGATCGCGTTGTGTTATCTGAAGTTATCCATTCAAGTTTTAAGTAACCCTCGATAATTCGCAGTAATTGTTCAAAACGTAGGGGTTTAGGGAGAAACTCATTTGCTCCTGCTTGATAACATTGGGATTCGTCTGCGGGTAGGGTGCTAGCAGAAACAATAATAATTGGTAACTCTTGAAATAATGGTTCTTGTCTCAAACGTCGGGTTACTTCCCAACCGTCCATTTCTGGCATGACTAAATCTAATAATATTGCATCTGGCTGATGTTCGTGGGTAAGAGCGATTGCTGCTGCACCAGAATTGGCTTCCAGGACATCAAAACCCAGGGGATTGAGAAAATGGACTAAAACCTCTCGATTGTCATCTAAGTCGTCTACCACTAAAATTTGCCGTTTCTGCCCCGTGTAACCAGTAATATCAAGATTAGAATCATTACAGTTGGCGATCGCCATGGGGGTTTCTACGGCAGGAAAATCTACATCGAACCAAAACGCGCTTCCTTCCCCCAAGGTACTCTTAACTTGTATTTGAGAACCCATTTGCTCAACTAGGTTTTTACTAATAGTTAAACCCAGTCCCGTTCCTTCTTGGTTAGGTTGATGGGGGTCTATTTGATAAAAGGGTGCAAAAATATCTGTGATTTTGTCTTGGGGAATGCCAATACCTGTATCTTCAATGTAAAAACGAATTTTATCTGGTTGGGTAAGGGAGTCATCAGTTGTATTTGTTGGTTCTGAGGAAAAATCTTTGATGTAACCAACCCTAAAGGTTACTTTACCTATGTCAGTAAATTTTACGGCATTACTGAGCAGATTGAGTAATACTTGACGCAGACGGGTTTCATCTCCCCTTACCAATGTCGGTAAATCCCCAAAAAATTGATGCTCGAATTCAAGATTTTTCTGATGACAACGCACGCGAATAATGGCAGCCAAATTATCCAAAAATGAGGGCAGGATAAAATCTCGCAATTCTAAATTGAGTTTGCCTGCTTCAATTTTGGCTATATATAAAATATCGTTAATTAGAGTTAGTAAATGCTGTCCTGATTGCTGGATAACTTCGATACCGCGCTGCTGTTGAGCCAAATTTGTTGGTTCTCGTTTGAGAATTTGGGCAAATCCCAAAATCGCATTTAGGGGAGTGCGCAATTCATGGCTGGTATGGGCAATAAAGGCACTTTTAGCTTGATTGGCAGCTTCGGCAGTTTCTTTGGCTTCTTGCAGTTGTAAGGATTGGTTTTGAATCTGGGTAAACAAGTCAACTTGAGCGATGGAGATGCCTAATTGGGTAGCAGTTTGGGCAATTAATCGAATTTCTCCTTCCCTCCACTGACGAGGACGATGGTTTTGGTAAGCTGATAATAAACCCCAGAGTTGGTCTCCTTGAAATATGGGGGCAATACAAAAAGCTTGGGCTTGAATTTGTTGATAAAGCTGTCGATGACAATCGCTAAAATCTGTTTTTTTCAGGTCTTCTACTGCCAAAGTTTCGTTGTGGCTATATCTACCTCCTTGAGTTGCTTGTAAACAGGTATCTATCCAGGCTGTTTGTAATTGACTACCTAAAACAGGAGTCCAACCTTCTCCTACGGATTCAGCAACAAATTCCCCACTCCAATCGGCATTAAAGTGATAGAGAGTCACGCGATCGCATTTTAAAGTTGTTCTTAATTCTTGGGTGGTAGCTTGGAAAATTTCCGACAAATCCAAGCTTTGGCGAATTTTTTCGACTACATTCAGAATTGTTCTTTCTCTTTGGGCACTTTCTCTTAATTCTGCTTCCGTATGTTTCTGTTCGCTGATATCGGTAGAGATGCTACAAATGGCATAAACTGCGCCATTTTCATCAATTAGAGGTGCTTTGATAGAAATATAGGTGCGGAGACTGCCATCAGCAATAATAGCCTGTTCTTCAAAGTTTAAAACTGACTTAGTAGCTAATACTTGGTGGTCATTATTAACGAAAATATCAGCAATATGGGTGGGAAAAATATCGCAGTCCCTTTTTCCTAAAACATCTTCTTCAGTTACATTGAATGAATCTAAATACTGCTTGTTAACCAAAAGATAACGTCCCTCCCTATCTTTGAGATAAATTACCGAGGACGTGGTTTCTAAAATTGCTCTTAATCTCGCTTCTGATTTTTGTAATGCTTGGGTGCGTTCCTCTACCCTTTTTTCTAAATCTTGATTAAGTTGTCTTAATTGGAATTGGGATTGTTTTAGTTCTTCATTCACCAAGAAAATTTGTTCTTGGATAGTTTTCAATTCGTCAATATCTATAAATGTAATTACTACCCCATCTAAGCGTCCATCTTCTAAAAGATAGGGATTAATCCGCATTAAAAAATATAAATTTTTTTTGATTAATTTGACTTCTTTATCTATTACTTTTTGGCTAGTAATTACTTCTCTTAATAGGTCAATTAAGTTCTGACAATCAAGATTATGGGTAATATGTTCTAAGGGACGATTAATATCTGCTTCCACTAAATTTATAGCAACAGTAGCAGCAGGGGTAAATTTACGAATTTTTAAGTCTCTATCTAAAAATACGACACCAATATCCGTACTTCGTAACAAGTTATCAATATCATTATTTAATTCAGTTAATTCTTCTATTTTCGATTGATATTCAGCATTAACAGTATATAGTTCTTCGTTAACGGAATGTAATTCTTCGTTGGTACTTTGCAATTCTTCATTAGAAGCAGTTAGTTCTTCATTGGTTGCTTGTTGTTCTTCGTTGGTAGTTTCTAACTCTTCAATGACCGCTTGCAGATTCTCCCGGGTTTGCTGTAATTCATACTCCAACTGCATAATTCTTTGTGAGGCTTCAGCATCTGCTTCAAAACGTTCTCCCGATGGCTGTTGGGGAGCTTCTTCTTCTTGAATTACAATAGTAAAGAAATCATCTGCTAGCTTATTACTTTCGTGATAGGTAACCTCTAATTGGACATGAAAAGTTCTTGCTTGTTCTTCTAATTTAATTCCCGTATAAGATACCGTCGAACGTTCTCGCTTGGCTCGATGCAGGGCAGTAATTAAAGGCAGTTGTAAACTGGGAATAACCAGTTTTGTCACATCAGTAGTGGTTCTCCCCAGGGGGATTTTTACTACTTCTAGAGCATCGTTAAAAGTATGAAATAGTTTATGTTCGCGGTCTAATAAAAAACAAGTCGCTTTATACTTGGATAAAAAAGCAGTAAATGCTTTATCCAGCATCGGTTCCAGACGACTTTCCTGGGAGGTTTTAGAAAAAGAAAAGGGTAGATGTTGACGAGAATTCCTTTCAACTCCCTTCACAGGCATACTCAATTTAATATCTCTGCGCTTTTGATATATTTTCCCTTTTTGATAGAGAGTTTTAAATTCCGGTTCTATCTGACCGAGAGTTTCTGCTTCTCCTAAAAATAAAATGCCTTTGTAAGCCAAAGAAAAGTGAAGATTTCTCAGTACCTGTTGCTGTAAATCTGATTGCAAATAAATTAAAACATTCCGACAACTAATGAAATTCATGCGAGTAAAACCAGCATCTTTCGTTAAGTCATGGGGGGCAAATAATAGTTTTTCCCGTAATTTCCGAATTACCTGTAAAGAGTTATCTTTACGCACAAAATAACGTTCTAATCGTTCCGGACTAATGTCATTCATAATAGTCTGGGGATAAATACCTTGGGTTGCTTTTTCTAAAGCAGCTTTATCGATATCGGTGGCAAAGATTTTAAACCTTACTGGTTTCTCTGAGTTCGTTACAGCTTCATCCAACAGCATGGCTAAAGAATAGGCTTCTTCTCCCGTAGCACAAGCAGTCACCCAACAACGTAACTCCTCTTGAGGATCTGCCTTAGCAATTAACTGGGGAATCACTTCGCTTTCCAAGTAATCCCAAGCTAGGCGATCGCGGAAAAATTGCGTAACACTAATTAACAAATCGTGGCGCAAAATAGCTCGCTCTTCGGCTGAGGTTTCTAATAAACGAATAAACTCATCAATATCATTGCAACCACTGATGAGATATCTGCGTTGAATACGGCGCGAGAGAGTGCTAGTTTTATAATGGGAAAAATCAGTATGTTCGTGGGTGGCTAGTATGGTTGCAATCCGCTGTAAATCGCGGGATTTAAGGAAAACAGTCGGCTCTTGGCTGGTTTTAATTGGGACTTGGGGCGATCGCACTAACTGATTAATTACCTGTGCCAATTCTGGGGGAGACAGAACTCGATCTACTACTCCTGTAGCAATAGCTGTACGCGGCATTCCATCAAATTCCGCTGTATCGGGTTCTTGCACCATGGCAAATCCCCCAGCTTCATTAATTGCCCTCAAACCATTTGTGCCATCACTGCCTGTTCCTGATAAAATTACACCAATAGCCCGTTCGGCATAGGTTTTAGCCAGAGATTCTAGAAAGATATCAATGGGAAAGTTAAGTCCGTGGCGATTTCTTTCCTCCTGTTCTAGTAAGTGTAATTTGTTATTTTCCAAGACTAAATTTTTACCGGGGGGAATCAGATACACTGAATTAGGTTCTAATTCCATTCCTTCTGTTACCCGATAAATTGCCATGCGGGTACGTCGTTCTAGTAATTCCTTCATCAAACTTTTAAAATCTGGTGAGAGGTGCTGAATTACCACAAAAGCAGCTCCACTATCCACGGACATATGCTCAAAAAATTCTTCTAAGGCACGAAGTCCCCCTGCGGATGCTCCAATCCCAACTACAAAGAAATTTTGCTCCCGTTCGGATAATGGGCGATCGATACCCGATTCACGTTCCGACATAAACAATTTGTTTCTTCATAACCCAAACTCCAACAAAAGCTTGGGGTGTATCACCCAATTTTACCAACTTACACTTCATTTACAGCCAATACACAAAACTTCATTCACAAGGAGTAAAAGTCCCATCGTAATTGAGCTGATAAGCACTCACAAACATTGTCATAATGCTAGTATGTCAAACATGGGTTGGTAGTAGTGAATATTTTATTAGTCGAAGATGACTTACTTTTAGCAAAAGGAACTGCAAAATTACTGGAACGTCTGGGGGGACATCAAGTAGAAATTACCGCTGATCCAGAGAAGATTATGCAGCTATGTCAAGGGGAAAAAGTAGATATAGTACTAATGGATGTTAACCTTCCTGGAGCTATTTGGGAAGGAGAAGAAGTCAGCGGTGCCGATTTATCTCGACTACTAAAAAGTCAACCCCAAACTGCCCATATACCTATTATTATTCTCACTGCCTATGCCATGGCAACAGAACGAGAAATCCTATTAAATAATTCCCGCGCTGATGAATTTTGTACTAAACCCGTTACAGACTACCAATTACTGCTCAATTTAATAGATCAATTGGTGAAAAAGTAACTTAACACACCGGAATGCACCTGGGTTAAAAACCGGGTTTCTGTTCGCAAAATTTAGGCTTTCAACATTAGTCATTCTCAAGAAACCCGGTTTTTCTGGTTTCTGTTCGCAAAATTTAGGCTTTCAACATTAGTCATTCTCAAGAAACCCGGTTTTTCTGGTTTCTGTTC
>JASJCY010000286.1 GCA_030065825.1 Nostocaceae cyanobacterium
ATGTGTTTTCCCTAGTACTCGACCAAACCAAGATTGCCGGGTAAAGGCAGAGAGGGGGAAGAGGGGGAAGAGGGGGGAGAAAAAACTTTGTTCTTTCCTTATTAACCCCGCATAGTTTACTTGGTGGAGTACTAGGATAACAAGTCCTGAGGAACCAGCAAGATTAATTTTGGCTGAGAATTTAATCAGATTTTCTCATTATAGCTACAGCTTTTTTACATAAATATCTTATTCCTTCCTAATTTAAGTTTTTGATTCCCAGTAAATAATAAGTACAGAACAGCAAAGAACACAAACATTGAATCAAAATAGGAATCTTTAATTATGAAAACTCAACAAGCAACTTTAAGCGTTTTAACCGTTAATTCTTCCAAGCAAAATTCTAATTTATTTAGCCGTTGGAACGAAACAAGTTGGATTAGAAGCAAGCCCATGCGCGAAGATTCTATTATTGGTTTACCTTTTTCTCCTAACTTAGTTCCTTTAGCTTCTCATCAAGCAATTGCTCAAGATAATCAACTGTGGATGACCGTGCTTGCTTATCGGCTTTTAGCGCATCTTCAGTTTACTACACTTTTAGAACTTAATCATGTTAACCCTATTTGTAGTGCCTTAGCTCAAGGAAAAGCACCTGTTTATCTAAATGTTGGTCAACGTAATGATGCTTTAAAAATATACTGTGATGAAGGTGGTCATGCTTTGTTTGTAGAAGTTTTATCTACTAAAGTTAAAGAAAAATTTTCTCTAGACGATTCTGTTCTCGGTCTTCCTATTTTTGAAAAAGTTATGGAAAATATTATTGCTGAAAATCAAACACAATTATCTTCCGATTTAATTAAACTATTTTTTGTGACTATTTCCGAAACTTTGGTAACAAAGGTACTCAAACAAGTTCCCCGTGACCCGAAAGTTGCTACTGTTGTTAAGAATGTAATTGGCGACCATGCAGCTGATGAAGCATTACATGGTGCTTATTTTAATGATTTGTTTCCTATTTTATGGAATGGTATTTCAACTTTAGAAAAACAAGAAATGGTTAAAGTTTTACCGCGTCTTGTTTGGGCTTTTTTGGGACCGGATTATGATGTAGAATATAATGTTCTCAAAGCATTAGGCTTTAGTGAGATTGATGCTAGAGGTATTTTACAAGAAGTGTTTATACCAAATGAAGTAGCAAGTAATGTTAGGCAAGCTGCTAGTCCAACTTTAAGAATGTTTGAAAAAGCTGGTGTATTTGAGGTTCATGGGGCTTTTCAAATATTTGCAGATTATCAATTAATATCTTAGGGAATAGGGAACTCTTAACAGGGAACAGCGAAAAGTGCGGTCTTGGGGGTTTCCCCCATGAGCAACTTTTCAAGAGAGGGAACTCTTAACAGGGAATATAGGACTCCTATGTGATTTTTGCAAAACCAAACTAGCTAGATGCTTGCCCTATAAAGGTTTAGTTTTCAGTATACCTAGCAAGATTAAAGTAGGATTCCTATAGATAAAGTTAATAATCAAATATTTTCTCCCTATCCGTTTAACCCTCACCAACTAATCATCAATTCAGTATTTTATTTTTGGTTAATTTTGTCTGCAATTAGGAGGAAAAATCATGAAGAGTGCAACAGTAATTAGACATATAGCTTTTGAAGATTTAGGAAGTTTAGAAATAGTACTTAAAAAACAAGGTTACACAATCAAATATCTTGAAGCTGGAGTTGATAATATAGCCGATGTTTCTCCTTTAGCTGACGATATACTGATTGTTTTGGGGGGTCCTATCGGTGCTTACGATGACAAAGATTATCCTTTTTTAATTGACGAATTACGTTTATTAGAACAACGTTTAGCAGCAGATTTACCGACAATTGGTATCTGTTTGGGAGCTCAACTTATAGCACGATCTTTAGGAGCTAAAGTTTATCCAGGAGCAGAAAAGGAAATTGGCTGGTCTAAGATCGAACTTACTGAAGCTGGTAAAAATTCGCCTTTGGTTGATTTGGATGTGGAACAAACTCCAGTACTTCATTGGCATGGTGATACTTTTGATTTACCTGGAGGTGCTATCCGTCTTGCTTCAAATTCTTTGTATCTCAACCAAGCATTTTCCTGGGGTAAAGCCTGCATGGGTTTACAATTTCATTTAGAGGTAATACCTAAAGGATTAGAACGCTGGTTTATCGGTCATGCTTGTGAAATAAATACTACACCAGGTATCACAGTTAGTGGTTTGCGTTCTGATACTGCTAAATATGGCTTCTTATTACAAGAAAAAGCGATTCGGATGTGGAACAATTGGTTAGATTCAGTTCAATTTGTCAGTAGTAATCAGTAAACAGTTATCAGTTATCAGTTATCAGTTATCAGTTTCCTAAACATCTCCGGAAATATGGTCAAAATGATTTGCTCTTCCGGAGATAATTTAGGCTTACTTTTTTTCATAAGAATCGCTCTTGCTTATGGTTGTTATTAATTAATCCTTGCTATAACTGTAATGGTGCAATCATCAATTGCGGGTGGGGAGAGTATGACAAATTTTGATGACAACCCAGAGAAAGAAATGCCATATCTGACTCTTGTAGAGCAGATAGATTTAATGATTCGGGCAAGGTATCCTCTATTGTATGCGATCGCAGTGGAAGAGGAGCCAGTGGAAGACGTATTTTTGCAAGTGGCAGGGCGATCGCAACCCCAGCGTCAAGTGTTATTTTGGGATATTGTGCGGGGTTGGAGTGATAATGGGGCTGATAAGGGTTCGGTGATGGCTGCGCTGTTGCGCATTGGGAAGGCGGATGTTAAGGAGTCTACTTTATTCGTATTGCGGGATTTACACCCATTTTTGAGGAGTCCGACAACTGATAGAAATGCACCGATAATCCGGGAGTTGCGTAATTTGACGCGGGAGTTAAAACGCACTCGCAAAACGGTAATTATTACTAGTCATACTTTAGAATTACCACCGGAGTTACAGGAAGAGGTGACGGTGGTTGATTTTCCTTTACCTGCGGTGGAGGAAATTGATTATTTAATTCAGCAGTTGGTGGTACCGGAAAAGTTGCAAGTTAGTGGCTTGGGACGGGAACAATTAGTAAAAGCTTGTCAGGGTTTAAGTCGCACCAGGATTCAGCGGGTATTAGCAAAGGCTTTAGCTGCTAAAGCGCAGGTAAATGAGTCGGATATTGATGGGGTGTTGGACCAGAAGAAGCAAACCATCCGTCAAACGGGGATTTTGGAGTTTTTTACCCCTTCTGAGTCTTTGAAGCGGGTGGGAGGATTGGATCAACTCAAGCAGTGGGTGTTGATGCGAGAGGATGCGTTTACGGAGGAAGCTAGACGCTATGGGATTCCCAACCCCAAGGGGATGTTATTGGTGGGGATTCAAGGTACGGGAAAATCTCTGTCTGCAAAGACAATAGCCCATGAATGGCGATTACCTCTGTTGCGACTGGATACGGGGAGGTTATTCGGGGGAATTGTGGGGGAAAGTGAGAGTCGAGTCAGACAGATGATTCAGGTAACGGAAGCTATGGCACCCTGTGTATTATGGATTGATGAAATCGATAAGGCATTTGGGAATATTAGTAGTGGCATTGATGGCGATTCTGGCACATCTCGACGGGTATTTGGTAGTTTGATTACCTGGATGCAGGAGAAAACCAGTCCGGTGTTTATTGTTGCTACAGCGAATAATGTGCAAATTCTGCCAGCGGAGTTGTTGCGCAAGGGACGATTTGATGAGATTTTCTTTTTGAATTTACCGACGGAACAGGAAAGAGAGGCGATTTTCAAGGTTCACTTACAAAGGTTACGTCCCAATCGTCTGCGGGATTTTAACTTAGCTTTACTGGCAAAACAGGCAGAGAATTTTAGTGGTGCGGAAATTGAGCAAGTAATAGTCGATGCTATGCACCAAGCATTTTCTACGAGAGTGAACGGACAGCGACGGGATTTTACAACGGAGGACATTTTACAAGCGATCGCTCAAACGGTGCCTTTAGCGAATATTGCCCATGACCAAATTGAAGCACTAAAGCAGTGGGCAGCGCAAGCGGGTGCTAGAAGTGCTTCTAATGATGTGCAGTTGGTGGAGGAATTAAAACAGTATACCATTGAGCGGGGTATTGGACCTTTGGAGGTGGATTAATGAGAGGGAAGAGAGGGGAGAGTGGGAAGAGTGGGAGGAGGGGGAAGAAGGATTAATATGGAAATTAAAGATAAAAATTGACGTTTAAAAATCCAAAATCTAAAATCTAAAATCCAAAATTGAAAGACTATGTCACATTTTTCTACAATCAAAGTCCAAATCAAAAACGGTGAAATTTTACATCAGGTATTACAAGAATTGGGTTACCAAGTTGAGTGCAATACTCAGGTGAGGGGATATGAGGGTGATACTACAAATGCTGAGTATGTAATTAAGCAAAATAATGGCTATGATTTGGGATTTCGTCGTCATGGAGAGAATTATGAATTAGTGGCAGATTTTTGGGGTGCGAGGATTAATCAAAGGGAATTTGTGAATAAAGTTACTCAAAAATATGCCCATAAAACTTTGATGACGACGGTAAAATCAGAAGGTTTTAATGTGGAAGCTGAGGAGGTTATGGAAGATGGAACTGTGCGGGTAGTTGTGGCAAGATGGGTGTAATATCAATTCGCAATACTCCCTTAGAGGATGTTTGAAAAGTATTATCTTGAACATCAAAACCCTGGAAACCTAACCCCTCTCCCATTGGGAGAGGGGAAACAGGAGAGGGAAGCGGAAAAACTTTTTATATCTATCGGAAGGGGAACAGAAAAATAGGGGTTTCAAAGTCTGTTTCCTCCTAGGAGAGAGATAAGAAGTGAGGTTTTTAGTAATCTTTTAGACTTGACAAACATCCTCTTAGGGGGAAGCAAGCTAACCAATTAATTAAAAGCAATAAATTGTAGGTTGGATTGACGTAAGGAAACCCAACATTGACAAACTTTGTTTCTCATATAGGAATCCGGTTTGATTCGTAAAATTATTCGTGAAGATAGGGAACTCTTAACGGGGAACTCTTAACAGAAAATGTACTGAGCTTTTTAAGCGCAAGCGCAGGCTACGCCAACAAAAATCAAATAGGACTCCTATATCTTTAAATTGTTGCTTTATTTATGCTGAGTTGTACTAGTTTATTAATTTCTATGCGTTAAACTAAGTTATCACTCATTCTACAAAATAACTGGGAATTATCGTAGATAAAATCAAATTATCAAAGAGAATTTTATGTCACATTTTACTACTGGACTTTAGCACCGTTTACTATAGTTCTGTGCGTTAAACTATGTTATAACGCACCCTACAAAATGACTAGATTCTGTTCTATAAAATATCAAAATATCAAATTATAAAAGAGGCTTTTATGTCACATTTTACTAGTATCAAAACCCAAATCAAAGATGCAAATGTCCTGGTTCAATCTTTAGCTGATGTGGGTTTTAAAAATGTTGAAGTTCACGAAACACCACAGCATTTATATGGCTATCAAGGGGATGTACGTCCGGAAACTGCGGAGGTAATTATTCGCCGTAATTATATTGGTTCGGCAAGTAATGATATTGGTTTTAAAAAACAAGAGGATGGACAATTTCAAGCTATTATATCCGAATATGACCGCAGTAAATATGGACAAAAATGGTTAAATCGTCTGATGCAACGTTACGGTTATTATGCTTTGATAAAATCAGCCCAAACTGAGGGTTTTACTGTTGAAGAAGATGAAGTATTAGAAGATGGAACAGTGCGGGTAGTTGTAGCTAGATGGGCATAATATATAGAAATTCGGTTTGATTTATAAATTGACGTGTAGAGGGATTGAAGAGAAACCGGGTTTATAAACAAAAAATTAGGTTTTGATAGGTCAATATTTCCAATAAACCCGGTTTCTGAAAGAGAGGGGTTATACCGATTCACGAAAATCTTGATGACATCCCTCTCCCAATATTGGGAGAGGCAAAAAGGGAAACTTATATCTTGCATTATTTGCAATTAGCCACCCTTTCTGCCTAGGAATGAAATTTCCAGTAACTCAATACAAAGTCTGAAAAATTAGACTGGGTAAGGAAGGAATGAGAGTGCGTTTTTAGTCATAAATTGCACCAGTCTCGATTAGCATTCTACATTCCCTAGGAATAAATTCCCAGAAACCTATAAACAAAGTCTGATAGATAAATAAAATAAATCTAACAACTTGCACCATTCTCAACAAATGTAGAGAAACCAGATTTCTTAAGATTATTGACCTGTAAAATCCTACATTTTGGTTTAGAAACCTGGTTTCTGACATTGGTGCAAGTTATCACACATCTTGCACCTGGGCTAAATAAAAACCGGGTTTCTTGCAAATCTCTCAGTCTCAAAACCTTAATTTTTCGTTTAGAAACCCGGTTTTTTGGTCTTGTTGAGAATGGTGCAAGATATGAGTTATCACTTTTAACGTACTTTATTGATTGGTTCCTTGAAATTGATTTCAAGGTGGGGTTAGTGAACTAAACTACATTGCTGCAAGATGTCAGATGAGGGATTTTTATTTCAAACCCCAAACTTTAATAGTCGTGTCATGACTACCGCTAAAAATATATTGTCCATCTGGACTTAAAACAATTGAATTAACATCACCTGTATGTCCCGTTAATGTACTTTGAAGTTCTCCATTTTGCCAGTCCCAAACTTTGATGGTTTTATCTCCGCTACCACTAATTAAAGTTTTACCATCTGGACTAATAGCAAGGGTATTTACTCCATAGAAATGTCCTTTGAAAGTGCGTATAAGCCTTAGTTTTTGCCAATACCAAACTTTAATATTGCCATCCTCACCACCACTAAATAAAGTTTTACCATCGGGACTAATACATAGGGCTGAAACATCATACCTTTTATCACCTCCTAAACGATACAAAAACTTTTGATTATTCCAATCCCAAACTTCAATTCCACTATTTTTATTACCAATTAATAAAGTTTTCCCATTACTACTAATAACCAATGAACATCCACTACAACAACAGCGGAGAATTAATTTAGATTTGTTATGACGTAAATCATATACTTCAACGTAGTTGTTTCCTTCACCCAAAAATAAATATTTACCATTAGGACTAATAGTGAAAGAATGGTGCAAACCCATATATGATTGTGTTTTGACAATCCTTTGTGAATTGGTATTCTGGTAACTTAATTCTTTTATGTTGTCGCTTATGGAACTGATAAAAATAGTTTTTGCCTTTGGATGAAGACATATATACTTAATTCCTGTTTGAAAACAGAATATCTCTTGAAACTTTTTTTTACGCCAATCCCAAATTCTAAGATTACCATCTTCACTACCACTAAAAAGAGTTTGTCCATCTGGAGTTATACAAAGTGTATTGACTCTGGATTTATTCCCTTCAAGGGTTTCAATACAATCAAAAATTTGATAAGTGCTATATTTTTCTAAAGTCTGTATAACTCTTGCTTCTTCTCTTTCCCGAAGTAAAGAATATGCAGTTACTTTGACTTGCTTATCATGATTGTATAAAGCTTGAATCACTAAGTCTAATCCTGCTTCTCCATAGTTCAATACTTGATAAAGTGCTGCAATCTGTACTTTGATATCTGGATTTTCCAAACGTCTTTTAACACCCTCCAAACCTCCTAATACAGCAGCGTTAACAGGGAGAATATTGCTTCCACCCAACACCACATCATACTTTCTGGGTTGATTTTCTGACATCGCACTTTTACCTCCACACTATTACTAGTGTTCCCAATTTCAGAAGCAGTACGATATTCCTAAGGAATGTGAATTAAATAAAGTACAACTCTTAATTTATATATCTTGTACCAGGGTCAGAAACCGGGTTTATTAAAAATATTGACCTTCAAAACCCTAATTTTTCCTTTATAAACCCGGTTTCTCAATGATTGTTGAGAATCAAGTCACAACTTAGTCATATCTTGCACCATTCTCAACAAGACCAGAAAAACCGGGTTTCTAAACGCAAAATTTAGGCTTTCAACATTAGTCATTCTCAAGAAACCCGGTTTTTAACCCAGGTGCAAGATGTGTGCTTACCAATTTCGATGTCATCGCAGATAACATTCTACAACCAGTCCAAAAATCACCCAAACCCCAACCAATATATGCACCACCACGGGGTAAATGTCCCACTGGTGCATCGATATCAAAGTAATATCATTCCATAACAACCAATTGTGTTGCTGACACCAACCTACATGTTCAGTAAACCAAAAAGTTTTTTAGAAGTCTTACCATCTGGACATTTCAACTAAAACCAGGAATATCACAAAACTCACAAAACAACGTTAAATTGAGCATTTCAGACGATACCCCTAGTTACCTTCAAG
>JASJCY010000064.1 GCA_030065825.1 Nostocaceae cyanobacterium
GGTTTATGTCCTACGGACAAGCTGCGCTAACAGCGCGTTTAAACGTGCTTCGTTTATCAGCTTGGAAATTTATTTCCAAGCGGTTGATTGGGGTAAATGACATTGGTGCAAGTTGTTAGTTGTAACTCAAAAATTGCCCTATAAACCTTGCCTCGGCTCTCATCTCACACTTCCCTTGCGGGTAAGATGTGAGGCTTCCTGCAAAAGAAAGCTAAAAAAACACCAAAAAATAAATTATCCCAAATTGTAGGGGCAGGGTTACCCCGCCCCTACGTAGGAATGATACGATTGGTAAATTGAAGATTGGGATATTTTTTTATTTGCAAGTCCCTCAAAACAAGTTAGGAGTGAAGAGTTAGGAGTTAGAAGTGAGTTCTCCTCCCCCTCTCCCCCTCTCCCCATCTCCCCATCTCCCCCTCTCCCATCTCTCCTCAAAAAGTGAGAATTCACGGTAGCCAATTAGCCGGATTTGATATAAAGGATTTGGAATAACCAAATATCGGTATATTATGCTTCTGGATTAGAGGTAACTGATAAACCCGATCACCTAGAACACTCATCAATCCCAGAAAAGGAAATTTTGCTTTGACAGCACCTAACAAGCCAGTTTCTCAGTCTGGCGTTTTATCAATAGATTGGTGTTCTAGAATCCTCTCAAATCAAATAAATACATAAACTGCAATTGATATGACGCTAGCTCACACTCCCTCTGTTTTGCTGATTGAAAGCGACCAAAATCTAGCAAATCAGCTTGCTTTTGATTTAAAAGAAGCCGGTTACGAACCACTTGTCGCTAATAATACTAGCACTGGATTGGAATTCTGCCGGGAATACCAACCAGCTTTAATTGTTGTAGACCGCTTACTGATGGGAGAATCGGGAATCTCCTTATGTAAGAATATCCGCAACGCTGGAATTACATCGCCTCTGTTATTATTAATGGCAAGGGAGAATGTCGAGGATCGCGTCGCTTGTTTGGAAGCTGGAGCCGATGATTATTTTCTCAAACCTTACCGTAGCGAAGAATTTTTTAAATTATTGCGGCTATACTTAAAACCCGATACAGATACCAGTACTGAACAGTTACGTTTTGGGGATTTAACTTTAGACTTAGCCTCCCGACGCGCTATACTCAACGCACGAGCAATTGATTTGACCATGAAGGAATTTGACTTGCTCAAGTATTTAATGGAACATCCCCGGGAAGTATTAACCCGGGAGCAAATCCTAGAAAATGTTTGGGGTTACGATTTTATGGGGGAATCAAATGTAATTGAAGTCTATATTCGCTACTTGCGATTAAAAATTGAAGATGAAGGTCAAAAACGCCTAATTCAAACCGTGCGCGGTGTTGGGTACGTATTGAGAGAATCTTAGATTGGGTTGGTGATAAGTATTTAGGAATTAGGAATTAGGAATTAGCAATTAGCAATTAGCAATTAGGAGTTGAGACTATTTTTGACCAATGACCAATGACAAATGACCAATGACAAATGACCAATGACAAATGACAAATGACAAAAATTGTATGATTCGTTGGTTCAGCTTAGTGTTCATTACCCTGAGTGTGTTGCTAATGGGCTGTTCTGACCCCACACCAGCTAAACCTGCTGATACTACTTCCACCTCTCCAACCCCAGCAGTTACGGAGAATTTAGGACAAATGTTGCCAATTTCAGCTGTGGCAATTTTACCCAATGGCAACAAGATTAATTTAGAAGTCGCACAGACACCCAAACAACAACAAATGGGCTTAATGTATCGACCCGCTTTACCAGATAACCGGGGAATGTTGTTTAAATTTTCCTCAGCCCAACGAGTTAGCTTCTGGATGAAAAATGTACCTGTGTCCTTAGATATGGTATTTATGCGCCAAGGGAAGGTAGAAGCCATCATCCCTAAGGTACCCCCCTGCAATACAAATCCCTGTCCTACTTACGGTCCAAATACACCCATAGACCAAGTCATTGAATTGCGTTCCGGTCATGCTGCTGAATTGGGGCTAAAAGTTGGCGACAGTGTAACAATTGATTTCTTCAAATCCGATTCTTTGCGGAGATAAAAAAATAAACGATTTTCTCTGAATACCCTATAAATCTTTACTTTTCCCTGACAAATGTAAAAAAAAATGCAAAGATACTAGTAAAAAAGTTACTCTTCAAGATAAGATTAAATACTGTATTAATTCTCTGAGGTACTACTGTCACCAAGGCAATATCATAGTTTGAGCTTTTGGTCATCAAAAATCTTCCTTTTGGTGCAGGTGCAAATAATCGCCAATGGGGGAGTATTAGCTATGGAATCTTTTGTACTGTAGGTGTAGTTAACGAAATCACGCTTAGTAAACTGATTCAAAGCAGGTTGACCAAGAGAATCTACTGGCGGCGATTGGAGTGAGCAAGGTAAACTCATATCTTGCACCTACACTCTGGAAGGGTGAGGAACCATACAAATATAGACGCGTTAGCGGCTACTTCCTCCAAGCCAGGACCTGTCTACCCCCAGGGTAGCCTGTGTCCCCAGGCTGTAAGCCTTATTTTTCCCTAGCCCACGTAGGTGTGCTTAGTTCTTGTAGCGACACTCTTATAGCGTGTTGTTACTGTGGTGCAAGATATCAGTAAAGCTGAAAAAAGGCTTTTTTGTGGAACTCTTGTCGATAAATGCCAGACAAACTGTTATCAGTGCTGAGGCTACTACAGTAAGTGACAGATGAAATATTGGCTATAGGCTATAGAAAATTGTGGCTTGATATATGACAATACAATCTGCTCAAGGAGGTGAGACGCAAATGTTACCTTCAACTTCTTCACAGTTGATTCGTTTTTTACAAGAGGATTTAGCGATTTCTAGGGCTTCCATCGCCGTAGCACTACGCCACTGCGAACAAGATCCTGGACCTTTGCCAATGATTCTTTGGCAGTATGGGTTAATTAATATAGAACAATTAGAAAAAATTTATGATTGGCTGGAGACTGCTTAGAATGAGTAGTTCTTTGAGGAAAATTGACCAATGTCATATCTATTCTACCTTTTTTACCTTTTTTACCTTTGGCAAACGTTAACTGATAAAAAAATTGATTTTTACGATAGCCAGAGCGAGTTGAATTTTCAACTCGCTCTTGAGATAGGGAATAGGGAGATAGGAAATTAAAACATTTGGGATACTTCCCCAGCAACTGGATTTTTATCTTATACTTGTATATTTATTTGCTGTATACATAAATAAAAAGTCGGTTTTTTGTCAATATAAATACTTAAATAAAGTTATTAATGTTATAAAAGGTACTTTAATTGCAGCTATATAGCGCTATAGTCACAAACCAATCTTCCTGGAATAAACACGTAATCACTAAGTTCTCTGTATGACTCAAAAATTTGAAATACAGAGGTTAAAAACAACGTATTTCCGTGATGATGCGAAAAAAATATGTTTATTACCAGAGAAATCCCAATTATTTAAATCTCGCTATGAGAACAGAGACTATAACGAAGAAAGTTTTTGCTTCCTTGAGGAAATCATCTCTTCCAGAGGAAGTTAACTATAGCGCTATAGTCACAAACCAATTTTCTTGGAATAAATACGTAATCGATAAGTTCTCTGTATGACTCAAAAATTTGAAATACAGAGGTTAAAAACAACGTATTTCCGTGATGATGCGAAAAAAATATGTTTATTGCCAGAGAAATCCCCAATTATTTAAATCTCGCTACAAAAACAGAAACCATAGCGCTATTCTTTTTAGAAAGTTGAGGAGCATCACAGGATCTTGTTGCGCAATGACAATCCATGCTATCGCAATATCTCCAACTCAACTACAAACAAATGCGATCGCCACGCAGAAACTCCTAGAAATCTTGCAGATGTTTCTAGGAGTTTATCTGAGATGTTATTTGTAGTTGCTGATGAATCTTGAGTGGGGAGAAATCTGGATGCGTCATGTTGTCATGACATTTTTGAATATACTTTTACCATTAACACTTGACATATTAGTTTGAAAAAAGGGGTTTTGTCAAGCCCTGAAACGACCAAAAATCGTGAATAATTGAGAAGAAATATCAATTATTCGGTATCACAGGATACGATTTGCCAGAGAAAGACCTTTTTTTGGGAATGTGGACTATAGTTTTAGTTTTGAACCTCACAAACATCATCCCAAAAACGATCTTGTATTTGTAGAGTAAGAAAAACTATAGCGCTATAGTTTTTGGGAGAAGATACATTTAATCTCTGTATTATTCCGAAGAAATTACAGAATGGAAAAAAAGTATAGTTGGCAACGGGCGCTATATCATAACGGATGTAACGGATAATTGCTTCAATTATTGTAGGGACAGGTCGGTAAAGTCATATCTTGCACCATTCAAGGGCAAGAGAAAGAAACCGGGTTTATGAACCAAAAATTCGGGCTTTCACAGATTAATATTCGCAATAAACCCCGGCAGTCGCTTTAAGTCGGGAAACCCGCTCAACGCGCTGCCTCGCTTTCTGACCCAGGTGCAAGATGTGTGTAAAGTTATTCTACATACCGAGATATTATCGATGCCGTACCCCTACATGGGCGCAAGCCGCAGCGCCCCTACAAACTTTTAACTCAAGTTCTTGTTAACTGCTACAACACCTGTACCGGGAGTGAACCCCTCCCAACCCAACTCCTGTAAAACCCCTTCCAAGGATGCGATGCAACAGAGAATATCGCGATCGCTCACAAAGCCTAAATGACCAATACGTAAAATCTTCCCTGTGAGATGATTCTGACCCCCAGCAAGGGCGATGTCAAACCGTTTATGCATCAAAGTCCGAATTGCATCTGCTGAGATTTTCTGGGGTGCTACAGCGGTAATAGCTGGACTTGCACAACTGTCATCTGCAAACAAGGGTAAATTTAAAGCTTTGATACCAGCACGGGTGGCTTGCATTAACCGTTGATGACGAGTAAAGATTGATTCCAACCCTGCTTGTTTCATCATCTCTAAGGTGGTTTGTAGCCCCACCATCAGGTTCATTGGCGGTGTAAACGGCGTAAAGTTATTTTGGGCAGCTTGACGGTATCTATCCAAATCTAAGTAGTATTTGGGAAACTTAGCGGTTTTGTATGCCTCCCAAGCCTTAGAACTAACAGCCACAAATCCCAATCCTGGGGGAACCATATACCCTTTTTGGGAAGCACTGACAACTACATCCAAACTCCACTCGTCTGTGGGTACATTAACAGCACCAATACTGGTGACTGCATCAACGATGGTTAAAGCTTCTCCATGTTCTCTAACATAGGTGCTAATGGTTTCTAAATCATTGATTACACCCGTGGAAGTTTCGTTATGGGTGATGATAACCGCTTTGATTTGTTTTTGCTTATCCCCTTGCAGTTTTTGTGCAAATAATTCTGGATTTAGGGACTTTCCCCATTCTGCCGTAATTTTCTCGACATTAAGACCGTAAATTTCGCCAACTTCACCCCACCGTTCCCCAAACTTACCATTACAACCGACTAAAATGCGATCGCCCGGACTAAGGAAATTAATCATTGCAGCTTCCATCGCACCCGTACCGCTACTTGTGAGCATCAGTACATCATTGTGGGTTTGGTACAGCCATTTGAGGTTTTGTGTCACCTCCCCCATCATCTGGCTAAACTCACTGGTACGGTGTCCGATGGGATGCTTGGCTAAAGCTAATAAAGCCGTTTCTGGTACTGGGGTCGGACCAGGAATCATTAGCATCTGCTTATCTTGCATGGGTTATTTCAGTTATCAGTTATCAGTTATCAGTTATCAGTTATCAGTTTCCCTATCGATAAATTCAGGGGCTTGATACCGATTACTGTTTGCTGAACTCACCCCATGCATTCATGCATGGGGTTGCAACTCACATACTGAGTTGCGTTTACCCTCACTGGTTCCGAGTGTTGATATTTGTTTATCATTCAGAGGTTAGGGGGTTGTGTGACCATTATGATGGTTGAGAGACCAACGGTAATCAACTGTAACAGCAGAGAACTGACAACTTTCTTCTAAATTTTTTTGTTGAGCAACAGCTTTACGAAGGGTGATAATTAGCTGATTTACCTGATTTCTAAGGTTTGGGTTTTGATGTACTGCTGACATTGTTTGTCTTTCTAACATTTGCAGTATCAATTCGTAGTGGATAGGTGAAGGTAGAGGTATTTGCTCCATGTTTTTTCGCTGTCAAATTTGATATTGTGCTATTTGTGCGTGAAGGCGCTAAAATTCATTGGTATTGTTTCTTAATTGCCCGTTTACAGGGATTTATAAAGTATGAAGTAGGGGGATAGCATCCATAATATTTCGGTGCATAGCATAGCATTAATAACACCGTATTCCAACTTGCGAACACCGTATTATTACTGAATAATTTATTTTTTGCTGTTCCCTTACTCTCTACTTGCATTTTGAATACACAATCTCCACAAGAAATTGATCCAGTATAGTCCCTCAGAATTATGCAAACAAATTAGCGATCGCTAATTGTGGATCGGCTTGTTTAACCAAAGATTCTCCAATTAGCACAGCAGATGCACCTGCTTGTGATACCAAACTCAAGTCATTGGGGGTGTGCAGTCCTGATTCACTCACCACGGAAATACCCCTATGATTTAATTGTTTACTCCTTTGTGCTAACAACTCACAGGTAGTTTGCACCTTGACGGAGAAATCTTGTAAATTGCGATTATTTATACCCACTAACGAAACACCATCTAAGGCTAACACCCGATCTAGTTCTGCTAGGGTATGAACTTCTATCAAAGCTGTCATATTCAAGGCTTTAGCAATTTTGACGAAATATTGTAAATCTTGGTCGCTAAGTATTGCTGCAATTAGTAATACAGCATCTGCACCCCGAACACGCGCCAAGTACATCTGGTAAGGGTAGATGACGAATTCCTTACATAAGAGTGGTAAATCTACTGTAGCGCGAATTTGAGCCAAGTAGTCAAAACTGCCTTGAAAAAATTTTTCATCCGTAAGAACCGACAGACAGCTAGCACCCCCTTGTTGGTATTTTTGGGCGATCGCTACTGGATCGAAATCTGGACAAATAATTCCTTTGCTGGGGGAAGCTTTTTTGACTTCTGCAATTAATGCTGGCTTGGTTTTTCCTTGACGTAATGCTGCGAGAAAATCCCGGCTAGGAGGTGCGGTAAGTGCTTGCTTTTGCAATTCCTGTAAAGACACCTTTTCTCGCATTCGTTCAACTTCTACTTCCTTATGCCAAACAATTTTCTCTAGGATATTATTTGGTTCAGCATCAGGTGAAGCTACCTGATATCGGACGGAAGAAGCATCAATAGGGGGATTTGGTGGACGACGACGAATTTGCATATTTTAGAGAGTAATGAACTGTAAATTATGAATTAGGCGGCGCGCAGTTTGTAGGGGCGCAAAGCTTGCCCCCAAGAAGCGCAAAGTTATCAGTTATGAGTTTGTAGGGGCGCAAAGCTTGCCCCCAAGAGGCACAAAGTTATGAATTCAGGATTTACCCACGGATTAAGTGTTTACGTTATTACGTAGACGCACAGGGCAAACTCTCGTAAACTTAATAGGAAGCAATCTCCAAGCCATTGTTTTTTCGTCATAAGTGTGTAACTTTTAACTTTTGGGGGCAAGGATTGCGCCCCTAGGCGCCTTTTTATGGGGGCAAGGATTGCGCCCCTACGCGCCTTTTTATGGGGCAAGGATTGCGCCCCTAGGCGCCTTTTTATGGGGCAAGGATTGCGTCCCTAGGCGCCTTTTTATGGGGCAAGGATTGCGTCCCTAGGCGCCTTTTTATGGGGGCAAGGATTGCGCCCCTAGGCGCCTTTTTATGGGGGCAAGGATTACGCCCCTAGGCGCCTTTTTATGGGGCAAGGATTGCGCCCCTACGCGCCTTTTTATGGGCGCAAGCATTGCGCCCCTACTTTTAATTAACTCGCAATTGCTCGTTTGTAGGCTTCATCCAAGACTTCAGAAAGTGTAGGATGGGCATGTACTAAATGAGCTAAAGTATGAACAGTTTGACGGTTAGCGATCGCTGCTGAGGCTTCATGGATGATATCGGAAGCGTGAATACCAAAAATATGCACTCCCAACACTTCCCCAGTATCTTGGCGATAGATTACCTTGGTGATACCGTCAACTTCGCCTTCTGCTAAAGCCTTAGAATTGCCTTTAAAGTAACTCTTTGCCACTTTGACTGTAAATCCTTGTGCTTCCCCTTTCTCCTTTGCTTGAGCTTCTGTCATCCCCACATAACTAATTTCGGGATGGGTAAAGGCTGCTGCGGGAATACTATGGTAATCAGTCTGTTTGTGTCTACCACAGATATTTTCTACAGCTACTATACCTTGGGCAGAAGCGGCATGTGCCAGCATCATTTTACCAGTGGCATCACCAATAGCCCACAAATGGGGTACAACTTCACCCCCACTCAGTACCGCCATACTGTCATTAACTGGGATAAAATTGCGACGGTCTAGTTCTACACCTACGGAGTCTAAACCCAGGTTTTGGGTAGCGGGAATGCGTCCTGTGGCTACTAAACAAGCATCTACTTCCAATACATCTACATCTTCCTTAGTTTGGAAGTCGGCTAATTCAATTACCACGGGAGAACCAGAAATCACCTTTTTGGCATATATTCCTACATAGGTTTCAATATCTCGGGGAGTAATTAAGACTCGTTGAGCTAGTTTAGCAATATCGCGGTCAAATCCTGGCATTAATTGGGGTAGTGCTTCAATCATGGTGATTTCGCAGCCCAAAGCCGAGTAAATATCGGAAAATTCTAAACCAATATAACCACTACCAATAATCGCCACCCAGTCTGGTAACCATTCCAATTTTACCCCTTGGTCGCTAGTAAAGACAGTTTTGCCGTCTACTTCAATTCCTGGGGGTACAAAAGGTACAGAACCGGGAGAAAGAATGATATCTTTAGCAGTAATAGTTTTTTCGCCATCCCCAGTATTAATACTAACTTTTTGAGTGCCAGCGATTTTGCCCCAACCCCGGATAATATCAACACCCAGACGTTTGAGGCTGTTAGTTAAATCTCCTTGGATTTTAGCTACTAAATTACCTGCATGATCGGCGATCGCCTGTCTATCAAACTGGACATTTTCCAGTTGAATTCCTAAAGTCTTGAGGTGATGGGCATCTTTTAACTCTCGCACACGTCCGGAGGCTGCTAGCAGCGCTTTAGAAGGGATACAACCCCGGTTAACACAGGTTCCTCCCATATCAGCAGCTTCGATAATTGCTGTCTTTAAACCACAGCTAACGGCGTGTAAGGCTGCACCATGTCCACCAACACCAGCGCCGATAATTACTAAATCATAATCAAATTTTGGACTCACGTTATTTTCCCCGCGTGCTTTGCCCTATTATTCTTAAACTGACCAAGCAATCAGTGCAACTATCTTAAATTTTAGGCTGTAGTTGGCATCTAGTAACGCTATGGGGAATTAAAAATTAAAAATTAGTAACTTCCAACTCCCAGAAGTTGTTTGGAAGGTCTAAAGCTTTAGGAAAAAACCTCTGTGGGGAAATCTCTCTCCTAGTGGTCTGTCCCATTAATTTTGTTCCTAAAAATAATAACTTGTGGGTCAGGCATCCTTGCCTGACTATTGCACAGGCATCCTGCCTGTGCCACAACCCCTAAAAATTAATGGGACAAAGTACTAGTGGTCTGTCCCATTAATTCTGAGGGCTAGTTTTATAGTCATATTTATATGACTTTGACTATTAGACTGGGACTTATAGTCCCAGGTGGGTGTGATGGAAACCCCATCATATTTTATGGGACAAACCACTAGTAGGGAAGGAGTTAGGGGTTAGGTTTTTAGGGTTGTGATAAACTTCCTAAATTGGTATAGTTTAAAACTCCAAACTCCTAAAATGATTAAAAATTAAAAATTAGTAACTTCCAACTTCCAACTCCTAACTCCTAACTTTTAATTCCTAACTCCTAACTTTTAATTCCTAATTTTTAACTCTTAACTTTTAACTTTTAACTTCCAATTCCTAACTTCTCTTACTCCTCCACCTCAACCCAAATACTTCCTTCTTCTACGCGGACAGGAAAAACAGACAATGGTTTTTCTTTGGCAATTTTACCTAATACATTCCCTACCACAGGAGGCCATGGAGTCCAGTTTCTTACTTCACCAGTGCGCAAGTCAAACACACTACGATGAAAAGGACAAGTAATTGCCCCATCAGGAGTGATTTTGCCCTTTTTCATCGGTAATTTCATGTGAGGACATTTGTTATCAACTGCATAAAATTGTCCTTCGTGATTTACAAGCAAGATATTTTGCTTACCTACAGTTACCACTTGGCGATCGCCTGGGGAAAGTGCGTCAGATGCAAGGACTTTTGTCCAACCCATAGGGACTCCTCTCTAAAATAGTCTATGTTTAGCCTATTTTTACTGAACTCACCCCACGGATTAATCCGTGGGGTTCCAACTCACTGGGTGAGTTTCGTTTACCCTTGCAGGTTCCGACTCCTCACGAGCTATTGGATTACGGAAGATCCACTCTACCCCACAATAAGTAGGAGACTTTGAACTAGTCGCGGTACTCGTAGATTAATTAATGTTCCGTTTCATCAAGTCTTCCGCAAGGATTGTTCCATCCCAAACTAGACAATCTAGTTACCTGATAAATTTTACTCGGAACATTTTCTACTCAATTAATGAGTAGAAACTTTGACTGATTTTGCAGCACTTTCAGCCAACAGTCTCAGTCGAAACTTTATGCAACAAATGTTGCTAATTTCAATTATACCATCATGACGGCGTTCGCTGATTTCGTGCCGGAGGCTCTATAAATTTGCCTGGGGCTTACCCCCATGCATAAATGGGGGTAAGCCGCCACAGTTAAATTGGTGTGCCGTAATTGTGGCTTATTTTCACACTCCCAAACCGACCTCATAAATACATGTATTTGACAAAATCAAGGTAATGTGGTATTTAGGGGTTTCAGATTTGACATGACAAGATTAACAGTGATCACCCCAGTATTGTAAAGAAAGGATGAATTATTGAATTGCTAAAGCTACATTAAGCAATTCCCAAGACTTTGCGTAACACAGCTTGGTCTTCCAATTTAGCTTTTAAACGTCCATTTTCTACATCTCGAATCCAACTTTGGCTTTTACCTGCTAATTTTGCTAACTCTCGCTGGGAAATATTCAAATTTTTTCGCGCTTGACAAATTTGTTCTCCTAACAAACCTCCCGGTGATTTTGAATTTTTTCTGTATTTTTTATGGCGATGTTTTTTGTTTGCAACTGCCATTGCTTGTTCCCAGTCAGGTGGCATTTCAAAAGACAAAATCCGGGCATTCATCAGTTGATTCCACTTACCACGGGGAGCAGTATTTGTTAAGCTATTATTACCGCTAGCATCATTAATCCAAAACTCTAAGGCTTCCTCCGGATCTTCAGGAATATCAACCAACTTTGCCCATAAAGGTTGAATTTCTTTTGCATAGGTTACTGGGTCAAAAATGGGCTTAATACCATAATTATTTAGCACCTCCAAATCTTTTTCAAAAGTACGTAACAACCGCTTGCGTTCTTGACGATGGCTGGAAGCATGGGCAACTTTTTCTTCACCATAAGCAACACGCATTAAAGTGGGAACCATTATCCGTTGTTCTTTACCCATTTTGGTTTTAAACAGCAGCCATAGCATCATTCTTGCTGTTCCTTCATGTTGCTGCCAAATACTCATGACAGTAGTTAACAGATTTTTAGGCAAACTACCGTATTGATAAAAAGCATTTCTTTCTTTACATCCCTGTTTATTTAAGAAATACTTTGCCCATATTCCAGCTCTGATTTTAACAGTAAATCCTACAAGATATTGACAACCAAGGTCGTCTTCTTGAAAATAGTGATGTATTTCTTGTAGGTGCCATAAATGGCTTTCTGAGAAAGAAAATCCTTGAACTCGACCTTGTGGGAACCATTTAATAGAAACCATCAAAGAGCAAACCTGTTGCAAGAGATTTTTGATTAAAGTTAGCTTAGTGATTTTGCTGAGGTCTTTGCGTTTCTCCAATCCCAAATATTTTTCAATTTGGCGATCATCAATCACAAATTCCTGCTCCCAAGGTTTATCAACAGCTGTTGCATGAGCTGCAAAAATCAAATTCACACAAGCAGCTTTGATATCTAAAGCTGCAATTGCTCCTAAATCCGAAGTACATTTGTGTTCCCAATCGGTATCATAGCCCAAGGATTGATTTGTCAATTCGCATCCAGATAAACAATTAATGTGAAAAGCAATCTCTCCCCGACCTTGATTAACTTGACGACGATAACATAGCCTTCCCTGTGCGTCTGTTTCCCAGGGTAAGGATGTTCTTTGCGCTAACACATTACAAGCTTCCCAGATAGGGATTGCTGACGCAAAAGGATTACTCTTACCGTTAGCGAATAAATCTGGACTGGTGGCTTCCCTTGGTTCTATTTTGCACCTACCTTTTTTTGCCTGTAAAGGTATGGGAAAATGACTAGGACAGACTGCTACACATTGAGGTTCGGGATAGTAACCTTCACAGTTGTTACAAAGACCAGGATCTATCCAGTATTTATCATTATCTATTTTGATAGCACCCGTCGGACATTGAGGACGGCAGCGATCGCATCCAACGCAATTGTTATTAGGAATTGTGTAAGGCATAAGGCTATTGCCACTTTACTCGTTGAGATGTCTGGCTCTTGTCTTCGGTGGATGTCTTCTCTTTTTTAGTTATTAACAACTCATCTGACCGGAAAAGAAACTTTCTTCAAGTCAGACAAAGCCAGGAAACAGAAGGAAAATATTAACTGTTCCCTTAAATTTCACAATCGCTACACTCACAACCACATAGTTTATACGGCAAAAAATCATGTCTGTTGCCATACTCATGCTATTTTTATATATTCATACTTCACATCCAATTGAAAGATTTTAAGGGCTTGTAAGCCGAGCCTGATATTGACTATCTCTTATATATACATTTCATATTGTATTGTAAAAGGTTGTTCGCAACGAGCTAATAAATATTTTTTAATCAGGGTTTGAATAGCAAATCAAGTAATATTGATTTTTCCCCAAACATCCTTAGTGAACTTGTTATTGAATAACATCTATGGAGATTTATCAACCAGTTAATAGCAATTATTAATATATTTAATATTTTCAGTAATTGAATTTTAAAGTTAACCGAGATACAAATCTCTAAAGTTTTTTTGTTACCTGCTAACAGGATTTATTCTCTCGTTACAAGGTTCTACCAATTTCTGGTTACAAGGTTCTACCTTGTAACGCATTTCATAAGGCTCTGCCTGAGATTAAGTTTGAAGGCAGAGCCTTCTTATATGAGTTTTCAGGCTGAGCCTAGAAACTAGTAATCTGTTTTTTCTCGTTTCTGGTTTTCTGGTTTTCTCGTTAC
Source organism: Nostocaceae cyanobacterium (assembly GCA_030065825.1). Taxonomy (GTDB): domain Bacteria; phylum Cyanobacteriota; class Cyanobacteriia; order Cyanobacteriales; family Nostocaceae; genus JASJCY01. The sequence goes on from JASJCY010000064.1 coordinate 13,446, forward strand.
AAGGTTCTACCTTGTAACGCATTTAATAAGGCTCTGCCTGAACTAGTAATTACCAATTACCAGTTATTTGGTTAATTAGTAGAAATTCCTTGCTATAAACTACAAAGCTCAAGTATTTAGGAAGACGATAGTTTATCTTGGACATTTTTCTTTATAATTAATTGCATTAAGATAGTCAAAGATAAAGTAAATATTATTTTTAGATTAAAATAATACAAAAATGTTTTTTGCAACTATGATTTTTTTGACATCCAAATCAGCAAAAATATATTAGCTTAGGATAAGCGTAACAACGCATTATAAATTGTAGGCAATATTGCAGAAGGTACGTTCATGGCAGTACTAACAGGATTGACATTTGGGGGTAACACTTGGACACCAAAATTCGCTGAATCAATAGATCCAGATAAATGCATCGGTTGTGGCAGATGCTTTAAAGTGTGTGGATATAATGTGCTGTCTTTGAAAGCAATGAACGAGGAAGGGGAATTTGTGGATGATGAGGATGATGATGAAATTGAAAAGAAAGTGATGACAGTTGGTCATCCAGAAAATTGCATCGGTTGTCAGGCTTGTTCTCGAATTTGTCCCAAAAACTGCTACACCCATGCAACATTAGATAACTAGGTTTTGTGGTTGTCGGAATGATTATTTGTTACTTGAGGTTCTGTGATTAGTAAGTAAAAGTTAGTCGGAATGATGATTTGCAAATAATCAATGATAGGGGAAGACACCGGAATGCACCTGGTTCAGAAACCGGGTTTATTGGGAATATTAATCTGTAATAACCCTAATATGAAGGTTCATAAACCCGGTTTCTTTCTGCGGTAAAAAGTTCGTAGCAAACAAAATCATCCATAGCAAATTGTCTGAGTCTAACAAATTTTTACTTGCTGCTGAGTTCGCTTCATCAAGATTGATAGACAATAGGAACCTCAGAAGTGAAAAAATATTCCGAAATCATGAAATTCTAGGAATTTAGACAATGAAATATATCGTTATAGATTAGGGGGATAGAAATTAAAAGAAGTTTAAATCCCCCTAATTTTTTAATTTAAAATGCAACAATTAACAAGTAAGATAAATTTGCCACGGGAAGGTGTAGTACAAGGAATCGTCAAATAAAATCATAGATTCACTCTCATCACCAAAATCAGACAAAATCTTTCTTTTATCGGACTAAAGTACAGATATTAGAAGTAGTGTGAGGCTATTTCCGAAAATCGCAGTCGATAAAAGAAAACTTCAGCTTTGATGCAATAAAGTAAGCATAGGTTTGTATGCAACAAATTCCTGTTTCACTTTTAACCCTAGTGGCTGGGATAGTAATTACCATTTTCAGCTTTTGGGTTGGTCAAAACCATAGTCTTATGCCGGTGCAAGCCTCAGAACAAGCACCTCTAGTAGATGGTTTTTTTAATGTTATGGTCACCATTGCTACTGCTTTATTTATAGTAGTAGAAGGAGCCATTGTCATTTTTTTCGTCAAATTTCGTCACCGTCCGGGAGATGATACGGATGGAGAACCAGTAGAAGGTAACATTCCTTTAGAGATTTTTTGGACTGCAATTCCAGCGCTGATTGTGATTGGCTTGGGAATTTACAGTGTGGATGTCTACGGACGCATGGGAGGATTAGCTTCAGGAAATGGCAATCATATGGCACACAGCCATTCTCCAGCACAGGTGGCACAAATGCCAGGAAGTGCGATCGCAGCTACTCTGAGTGATGGTTCCCAAATGGACTTATCAACCCCAAGCATTGGGATTGGCACAACTTCCACTCAAGCAGACAAAGCAGCTGATGTAGTGGTTGATGTCACGGGAATGCAGTTTGCTTGGATCTTCAACTATCCCGACAGTGGAGTTACCGCAGGTGAGTTACACGTTCCTGTTGGTGCTGACGTCCAACTCAACATTGCAGCCACAGATGTAATTCATGCCTTTTGGGTACCCCAATTCCGCTTGAAGCAAGATGCAATTCCCGGTGTAGCTACCCAACTGCGATTTGTAGCCACAAAAGAAGGTACTTATCCGATAGTTTGTGCAGAATTGTGCGGTGGTTATCACGGTTCCATGCGCACACAGGTAGTTGTTCATAGTCCGGAAGACTTTTCAGACTGGGTAAGAGAAAACCAAATTGCCCAAAACTCTGAACTGAAAACAACTGTTGCAGTTAACCCTGCTGATTTATCGAAATCAGAATTTCTTGCCCCCTACACCCATGAAATGGGGATTGATTCAGCAAGTCTGGTGCAGTTGCAGAAATAGCACTGAATATTACCCAAAACCCTCAACAAAGACTCAAAAAACCGGGTTTGATCACAGAAAATTTAGGTTTTCAGGTTGAGAGATTGGCAATAAACCCGGTTGCAGCTAATCGCTAATAGTCGCGGAAATTCTTATGACTGTAGATATTCCCCATAACCATTTACCAGAGAGAGATGGGGTAGTCCATCACTCCCACCCTCCAGCCTGGAAATGGTACCACTATTTCACCTTTAATACCGATCACAAAGTAATTGGTATCCAATACCTAGTAACAGCATTTTTATTTTATTTGGTCGGTGGACTGATGGCAGTTGCCATCCGTGCTGAATTAGCCACACCAGATGCAGATTTGCTAGATCCAAATCTCTACAATGCCTTTATGACTAACCACGGGACAATTATGATTTTCCTGTAGTTGAGTTAGTACCGTGGTACAATCACCAAGAGGAGTGTGTATGTTTGGGTATGAAGTTAATTATCGGTTATTGCAGGGTTTCTTCTAACAAACAGTTTTCAGAAGGACATGCACTGGAGAGATACATTGAATCGCTGGTGCGTTTTGGCATCCCTGAAAGCCTGATTTATTTTGATGTGGAGTCTGGGGTTTCAGATTCTAGGGAGGGATTCAACGCTGTTCTGGATTTGGTACAATCTGGACAGGTTTCCACAGTGGTTATACCAAATTTTGACAGGTTAACTAGGTCACCCTTGCAGTGGGAACAGACCCGCGAATTGTTTACAAAGTGCGGGGTGCAAGTTAAATTCCTAGAAGATGGGGAATTAGATTTGACATCCCCAGATGGGCTATTTACTGGACGTATAAAGGCAGCATTAGCAGCGCAGGTAAGGGACAGAATACGCGCTCATTCCCTCGCAGGACATGCCAAGCACAGGGAACGAAAAGAACCCTATAAGCCAATATTTGGGTATGTGAAGATTGATGGGGCAATTGTGGCTAATGAGGGGAAATACCCACGGAGTCGTCGCAGTTACTTTGAGGTAGCGCGGGAATTGGTTGATACATTCCTGGAGGTGCGATCGCTTGGTGGGACTTTGCAGACATTCAAAAACAAATTCTATATGCATCCTCCCAGCTATGAAGGCAAGATACACCTCAAATGCCCATCTAGCACCACTGGGCTGAAAAATTGGTTGTTAAATGCCCAATTACGGGGAAAGTTGCAGTATTTGTCATTTGGGCACAAAACACCTCAGATGATTGTAGAGGGCACGCACACCCCTTTAATTAGCGAAAATGAATGGATAGCCATACAAGGGATTTTAGAGGGCAACAAGAGGCGCAGAGCCGTCAATCCTGGCACGTTAATTAATCCCCTCAGTGGCATTGCCAAATGTTGTTGTTGTGGTGGGGCTATGTCTCAGAGGACTGGGTACAAACGTATTAATGGAGAATATAGTGATCGCTTCCTGGTTTGTCGCAACGCACGCAACCGCAACGGTCATTGTAAGCCTGAATATGCCCGTGGGTATGGTTTATCAATTGAGGTGGCAGAACGGGCTTTACGGGAGAAATTAGTGGAAAAGGCGCAGGAAATAGCAAAACTTGTCCCCAACGTGCGGGCAATTAACCCTGAGATTGTGGAATTGCGCGAATCAATCAAGATATTGGAAGCTATTAACGACCCTGACTTGGTTGAGGTTATTGAACGCAAAAAGACCCGATTGTTGTTATTGCAGGAAACCGAAGAAATCAAAACAGTTGAGTCCCAGGAGAAAACGAAGTTACTGGAGATGGTCATCCATCCCGGTTTCTGGAATGGAATGACCCCAGGCGATCGCAATGCCATCTACCGTGAGTTGGTATCGGTGGTTTGGTGCGACAAAGGGCAGTTGAGAGTCATTCCATACAACTGACCTGCTTTACGTAACCGCTCTGTTTCTTGCTGCAACGTTGTTCCACGGGCTGCCAGTTCGGCTTCATATTCAACCATTCTTCTCAGTAGGATTCGTATTGCTGTCTGCATCGTTGTTTCTGTGGCGTTCTACCTTAATTTACTCTTAGGCAGAAAAAATTCTGTTAATCGTGGGCAGATTTGGTTTTGCCCGCATTTTTCATTCCAGGAAGCACTCAAACAATTCAGCAATTCTTCCATCAACTATTACAATAGGCAAAACGCACCAAAATGTAGACAAAGCTGCTATACAGAGAATATTCCAACTTATCCAAAAATCAAAAAAACCGATTCCCCAGGGTTCTGCCTTCGGCAGCACGCATTTAAACTACAAAAGCGATCGCACCTCAGATTTCTCTAAAGCGCGATCGCAAATCTGGCTAAATCATCGCAATTAAACAATCACGAAATTAGCAGTTGTGAGAGTCGTGGTATTCACGCCAGTCAAAGTCGCTAAGACTTCCGTTCCTAAGAGGATATCATTACCAGAGAAGGACAGATCGCCGAAGGTAAGACCATCAGCTAAACCGATGAAATCGTTACTATTAAAGTCGGTAATGGTATCGGTGCCTTCACCAGCCGCAAGAACAAAGATATCAGTATGATTACCACCGGTGAGAAGATCGTCACCGAAACCACCCCGGAGGGAATCGCTACCTTGGTCACCCAGTAAGGTGTCATCACCAGCCCCTCCGGTTAAGAGGTCATTACCTTTACCGCCATTGAGGGTATCGTTACCCAGATCACCCGTTAAGAGGTCATCACCGGTATGTCCCTCTAAAAAGTCATGTCCTGCACCACCAAAAATTGTATCATTTCCGGCATCGCCATAGAGAAGATCATCACCTTCACCACCATCTACCCAGTCATCGTGAGAACCGGCTTCAATGTGGTCATTTCCTGAACCACCAAAGATGATATCATCCCCGGAACTGGCGTTAATGTAGTCGTTTCCTGTACCACCATCTAGGAAATCATTCCCTGAACCACCATAGAGTTCATCATCTCCTTCACCACCATAAAGTTTATCATCTCCCGCTTTCCCATCAAGGATATCATCACTGCCAAGACCGAAGATTTCGTTATCACCATTATCCCCAATCAGCGTGTCGTTATGCTCTGACCCTTCGATGTTTTCTACGTTGTAGATGCGATCGCCTTTTGCATCTCCATTCCGTCCCCAACCGGCTTGGAGGCGAATATATACACCGTCTGTGGAGTTGAAGTAGGAAATGAGGTCTGTGCCGTTGCCTCCGTCCAGGATGTCACTACCAGCACCACCAACGAGAGTGTCATCTCCATCGCCACTCTCGATGATATCATCACCGCCAAGACCGAAGATTTCGTTATCGCCATTATCTCCAATCAGCGTGTCATTATACTCTGATCCTTCAATGTTTTCCACGTTGTAGATGCGATCGCCTTCTGCATCTCCACCCCGTCCCAAACCGAGTGCCAGGGAAACATAAACGGATTCAGGGGAGTTAAAGTAGGAAATGAGTTCTATGCCGTTGCCTCCGTCGAGAATGTCGCCACCAGCACCACCATAAAGGATATCATTTCCATCGCCACCATAAAGGGCATCATCCCCATTTTCACCCCAAAGGGTATCATTGCCACTGTCTCCATAGAGGGAATCGTCGCCTAGTTGACCATTGAGGTAGTCATCGTCTGCACCGCCACTTATGGAGTCGTTACCTTCATCACCATGGATGGTGTCATTGCCGTCATTTCCGTTGATGGTGTCATCTCCTGCATCACCATAAATCAGGTCTTCTCCGGTACCACCAAAGATTTCATCATTGCCGTCATTGCCGTTGATGGTGTCATTCCCCGCATCACCGTGAATTAGGTCATTTCCTTCATTTCCGAAAATGGTATCATTATCTAACCCACCAGAAATGTTGTCATCCCCTAAGTTTCCTTCGATGTAGTCTTGACCCTCATCTCCTGTGATGGTGTCATTTCCTGCATCACCGTAGATGGTGTCATTTTGGTCACCACCGGAAATATTATCATCTCCTGCATCGCCATGAATCAGGTCTTCTCCGGTACCACCAAAGATTTCATCATTACCTTCATTGCCGTTGATGGTGTCATTTCCTGCATCACCGTGAATTAGGTCATTTCCTTCATTTCCGAAAATGGTATCGTTATCATTACCACCAGAAATGTTGTCATCCCCTAAATTTCCTTCGATGTAGTCTTGACCGTCATCTCCTGTGATGGTGTCATCTCCTGCATCACCGTAGATGGTGTCAGTTTGGTCACCACCGGAAATATTATCATTCCCTGCATCACCATGAATCAGGTCTTCTCCGGTACCACCAAAGATTTCATCATTGCCGTCATTGCCGTTGATAGTGTCATTTCCTTCATTTCCGAAAATGGTATCATTATCTAACCCACCAGAAATGTTGTCATCCCCTAAGTTTCCTTCGATGTAGTCTTGACCGTCATCTCCTGTGATGGTGTCATCTCCTGCATCACCGTAGATGGTGTCAGTTTGGTCACCACCGGAAATATTATCATTCCCTGCATCACCATGAATCAGGTCTTCTCCGGTATCACCAAAGATTTCATCATTGCCGTCATTGCCATTGATGGTGTCATTTCCTTCATTTCCGAAAATGGTATCATTATCTAAGCCACCAGAAATGTTATCATCACCTAAGTTTCCTTTGATGTAGTCTTGACCCTCGTCTCCTGTGATGGTGTCATCTCCTGCATCACCGTAGATAGTGTCATTGTCTTGGTTGCCTGTGATATCATCTGCACCCCAACCACCATAAATTATATCTTCACCGCTTTCACCTTTTAAGAGGTCATCACCCTCACCGCCGTAGAGAGCATCATTTCCTAAGCCGCCAAGGAGGGTATCATTATTTTCATTACCGTAGAGGAGGTCATTCCCCACATCACCCTTGAGATAATCATTGCCATACCCACCTTCGAGTTTGTCGTGACCATCTTCTCCATAGAGAGCATCATCGCCAGATCCGCCAAGGAGGTGATCATTTCCAGACTCCCCATAAAGGTGATCGTTATTTTCATTACCGTAGATGAGGTCATTACCTGCTCCACCCTTGAGATAATCATTGCCATACCCGCCTTCGAGTTTGTCATTACCATCTTCACCATAGAGGGCATCATCTCCTGAGCCTCCAACCAAGTAATCACCATTTTGACCGCCGTAGAGGGTGTCATCTCCTCCTTGACCCTCTAGATAATCCTTACCGGAGCCTCCGTAAAGTTTGTCGTGACCCTCTCCACCATATAGCGCATCATTTCCAGAGCCACCATAGAGGGTATCATTGCCATCACCGCCTTCGATTAGGTCATCACCCCGTTGACCATCGAGATAATCATCGCCAGAACCCCCTTCGAGTTTGTCGTTATCATCTCCGCCATACAGGGTATCATCTCCAGAGCCACCAATGAGTTGGTCATTATTGTAACCTCCATAGAGTCGGTCATTACCCCCTTCACCATTGAGATAATCATTTCCAGAACCCCCTTCGAGGGTGTCATTCCCATCTCCACCGTAGAGGGCATCATCTCCAGAACCACCAAGGAGGCGATCGTTATTTTCATTACCGTAGAGGAGGTCATTCCCCCCTTCACCATCAAGATAATCATTGCCAGAACCCCCTTCGAGTCTGTCATCATCATCTCCGCCATAGAGATCATCACTGCCAGAACTACCTTCGAGTTTGTCCTTACCACTTCCGCCATAGAGTAGATCGTCGCCATCACCACCAATGAGGTTATCATTACCCCCGTTACCATAAAGGGTATCATTGCCGCCCTCGCCGTTATAACCATCATCGCCGTCACCCAAGGATTGAGATTGAGACCAGTTTGGATCATTAGCAGTGAATGTTTCTTTGATTATTTCAGTGATCCACTTGAAAGCACTTTTCACTGCGTTTTTGATCTCTCGCGTTCCGGTCTCAAAGACATTGCTGATAAAGTTGATACCAGAATCCCAGACTCCTCCTAAAGCATCCAAGGTATCTGATGCAATCCCGACTGTTTCATTCCAGCTTTGAGCAGCAAACTCAACGGTATCATTAAAGGTATCAACAAATGCCTCAACAACTTGACCACCGCCTAGTTGAGAAAATACAGCTTCCGCCAAATCATCAATGCTGTTGAGGTCATTGAGGCTGCCGTTAATGGTTTGTCCACTAACGGTGAGAGCATAGCTGGGAATGGGGTTAGTAACTGGGATGTTAATACTTAAATCAGCATCTAATTGACCGAAAACTGGAATATCTAAGGCGATGCCAGTATTCAAGGAGAAATTATCATTGGTAATTGTAGCATCTGCCTCAACTTCTTGACCGAAGAAGTTGAGCATCCCACCCAAATTGACAACACCATTCTCCTGGGTAATTTCCACATTGGTAAAGTTAAGAACCTCGAATAAACTCAGTTCTTCAACATTAAAGCCAGACGAGGAGATATCAAAATTAGCTACGCCTGCATCCCAACCTAAAATGGATAATTGTCCATCCCCTTGGAAATACTGTTCATCGACACCCACTTTAAGGTCAAGATTCAAATCCGTATTAGTATCGCCAGAAAGTGGGTCGTTTACTCCGGAAATATTGACAATACCCCCGATATTAATTTCAGGAACAGTCAAGGAGAAATTCCCCGGGCTGATGGAAGCATTAGCTGCTAAATCTTCACCAAATAAGTTGAGATTTCCGCCCATATTGACCACATCATTGGTGCGGGTAACTTCCACATCGGTCAATTTCAGAACTTCTAATAAACTAAATTCCTCAATAAAGAAACCAGAAGAAGAGATTTCAAAATTCGCTTGACCCACATCCAAACCAGCAACGGTTAACACCCCATCCCCTCGGAAATATTGCTCATCTGGGGTAATGGCTAAGTCAAGATTCAAATCGGTATTGATTCCCCCAGAAAGTGCGGTGTCCAGACCCCCAAGCCGGAAAACGCCCTCGACGTTAATCTCAGGAATCGTCAAGGAGAATTTCCCTGGGCTGATGGTGGCATTTGCTTCTGCATCTTGACCAAAGAATTCGAGATTGCCTCCCAGATTGACCACATCATTGGTGCGGGTCACTTCCACATCGGTCAATTTCAGCAGTTCTAATAAGCTAAATTCCTCAATGAAAATACCAGAGGGGGAGATTTCAAAATTCATCTTGCCCACATCTAAACCTGAGATGTTTAACAGACCATCTCCTCGGAAATACTGTTCATCAAGACCCACTTTGAGATCCAGATTCAAATCCGTATCAGTCTCGCCAGAAACCGGGTCTTCAACTCCTGAATCAGTCCCATCAGAAACCGGGTCTTCAACTCCTGAATTATTCTCGCCAGCAACCGGGTCTTCAACTCCTGAAATTGTTAACAATCCTAGATTAGCGAAATCAATTTTAGGGATTCTTAAGAATCCTTCTACACTGGGAAGGGGAGACAGATTAGCATTTAAGCCAAGTAATCCTACTGCTCCCCATAGTTCTACTCGAGCATTGATCCCAAAACCAGGTTCAACAGTATCTTGGGCAATTGTGACTTCATCAGTAATAATTTGAATCAGTGGATCGATGGTTGCCTCTAGAACATCGATCTCTTCTTCGAGAATCTCGATCGCTTCTTGCGTCAAATTACCATTCTCTATTTGTTCCTTGCGTTTTTCAATTAATGAAAATGCATCAATTGCATCCTGTTCTAACTCTTTAATTTCTTGTTGTATAGCTTGGATCTCTGCTTGGGGTGCGTTTTGGTTCTGTTTTTCAGCAAGAAGTAATTGTTGCCTTTGGATCAGAGCGTCAATTCCTTCGTTTTCGTCAAGATTATCAGTCGAAACAAAATTGGCAGCTAGAATAGTATTATCTATTAAGTCTAAGGCATTTTCAATCAAGTCGAGATGTTTTGCTCCCTGTTTCAAAGCATAGTCCACAAATACACTTGCGCTTGGACCGAATAACATCATGGTTAGAAGCTGACGCAAATTGAATTGCTCGAAAGTTGTTAGTTCTAAAGCAAACTGCTGAGGTTTCTCAATATCAACACTCTTAAGCATTTTGAAGTTATAATCCCCAAACTTCAAATCTCCTATAAAGCCAATACGGGAGGGGGTTGGAGCAGGGCTGCCTAGTATCCACTCCCCTCCTAGAGCAATAGCCACGTTTCGTAATTCTGAATCCGGTAAACTAAAAGGATTTTCCCAAGCACCACCAGGAACTAACGTAGGTTTCCCGTCTTCCTGTATTTCTATTGTACCGTCTTCGTTTCTTTTTTCTGTGAGAGTCCGAACTTGAAACGCGCCTTCAAGGTCAACGGATGGTTTTTCTGCTCCAGTTTCAAAGCCACCTGATATACTTCCAAAAAGGTCTAGAGTGGGTTCATCATCTTTAGTCGGATCGTAGCCTTCTAAACGCAGATTTCCTTCAACGCCTAGCTTCAATTCTGTTTTTATCCCTGCTTTTAAACCAACATTAACAGCGGCTTTGTTAAATCTGATATCAAAATCTCCAGGAATGGGGAATAAACTGAAGTCACCCTGTATTAAACTATCTGCACCGATCACCAATTGTTGATCTGGCTTACCCATGTTTTCTATGCCCATTCCCAAATGAAGGGCTGCGGTGTCTATACCTATTTCCTTGAACCACTTGAAAATAGATTTAGAGTCGTCTTGAATACTCCCCACATCTAAAACACCAACGGCGTTGACCCCCATAGGAAGATCAATGAAACCCAAGGTGCCATGTTCATAGCCTTCTATTTCTTTGGTCGCCACCATGAATTCGGCACTGCTGATCGGAATGTCGATATATTGGATAGCTGAGTCTAGGAATGAGAATGAGGGGGTGAGATCACTTAGGTAAAAATCCTCTACCTTGGCGATCGCCAAGATGCTTCCTAAGTCTTCGCTCGCTTGATTTTCTCCATCTTGATTGTTGTTAGATGTGCTCTCTTCATCGGATGCACTGGAACTACCGGAAGAACTTGTGTCATCGGATGTACTGGAACTACCGGAAGAACTTGTCCCATCGGATGTACTGGAACTACCGGAAGAACTTGTCCCATCGGATGTACTGGAACTACCGGAAGAGCTTGTCCCATCGGATGTATTGGAACTACCGGAAGAACTTGTCCCATCGGATGTATTGGAACTACCGGAAGAGCTTGTCCCATCGGATGTACTGGAACTACCGGAAGAACTTGTATCATCTGATGCACTGGAACTACCGGAAGAACTTGTATCATCTGATGCACTGGAGCTACCGGAAGAACTTGTGTCATCGGATGCACTGGAGCTACCGGAAGAACTTGTGTCATCGGATGCACTGGAGCTACCGGAAGAACTTGTGTCATCGGATGCACTGGAGCTACCGGAAGAACTTGTATCATCGGATGCACTGGAGCTACCGGAAGAACTTGTATCATCGGATGCACTGGAGCTACCGGAAGAACTTGTATCATCGGATGTACTAGAACTACCGGAAGAACTTGTATCATCGGATGTACTAGAACTACCGGAAGAACTTGTATCATCGGATGTACTAGAACTACCGGAAGAACTTGTGTCATCGGATGCACTGGAGCTACCGGAAGAACTTGTGTCATCGGATGCACTGGAGCTACCGGAAGAACTTGTGTCATCGGATGCACTGGAGCTACCGGAAGAACTTGTATCATCGGATGTACTAGAACTACCGGAAGAACTTGTCCCATCGGAACCAACGATTAGGTTACCGAGAATTTTTGCCAAGAGACTTTGCCCCCCCTGGTCTTCCTTTTTTCCATCACTGTTTGTCTTTTCCTTGTCAGGTAAATAGTAAATTAGTTGGAGGCTGAACGTCGTTGCATTTTCGTCAAACTTCTCTGAATTTATGTCAATATATTTTTCTAAATTATCTATGCTTTGTTGGTCATTCAATTGATATAATAACCCTGCCTTGATCTGTTCCAAATCTTCTTGGCTAATCTGTTGCCCAAAAGGTAATTCGTCACGAATTAATTTCCCTGAGATGGTAATCCCAAATTCTCCTAAGTTCTTTTCATAGATTTCAATTGTCGGTTGATAGAAAATAGCCTGACTTCCAGGTAGTTGCTCTACGGAATCGCCCAAAACACCCAGTATGGCACCATCAGCCAATGTTTCTAAATTGCCTACGACTGGTATCTCTAAAGATGGAGTAAGTCCTGTCATATCAAAGACAAAGGGCTTTGTGTAAGAGACTGCAAACCTAACTTCATTATTACGTTCTGGGTTTCTATAGAGCTCAAACTTAATATTATTTTTTTCTGCCTCTTCTAGTAGAGATGTAATTCCTTCCGCTTCATTAGCTAAGAAGCCTCTCACAAATTCAGGAATGGCTTCATATATCTCATTCAGAATATCATCATCGGTGATAGTGTAAGTGATTTGATCATCTAACACGCCAGGATAGGTGGCACAGACTTCTGGGGTAAAAGCAGAAACAAATTGTCCTTCACCTAAAGTAACTTCAAGATTCCAATCTCCACCTTGCAAGACATTTCCGGTTAAGGTTCGAGAAGCGGCAATATTGGCTTGAGTAATGTTGTGTAGCTTAGTGAGAAATTCTTCGCCAGCGTCTCCCGCAGCGACCTTACAACCGTAGAGTAAAATCTCTGAAACTGACCAAGATTGTAAGACGTTGGTGTAGCGTTTGAGGGTATCTAGGTTCAGTTGGGCATTTCCCAAATACAAACATCCCGGCGCACCATGAGAAATAATATGAATAGTAGTAACTTGACCTTGATATTGCCCTAAAGTCTCGCTAATTTGGACAACTCCATCTTGATCGGGTTGGAGAAGAACTACCTCTACCCCCTCAATAACCCCAGAAACTAACTGTTCTTGTGCCTCTAGGCTAGAATCCACAAATGCTATTGAGCGCAAATTATGTTGTGTATTTTTCATAGGTATTTACGGGGTAAGCTAACTCAAATCGAGGTGTTTTGACAAACACAATCTTAATGTTAATTTTTTTTATTACTTTTTTTATCCGTACCTTTACTGAGAAAACGTAAATAGTTTGTAAGTGAATGTGAATTAAATTCTAAATTCTCGATAAAATGGGTTGACATACCTGACTTTTCACGGTACATCCTCAGAGTAGAAGTTCCCGCAGGGTGATGAGTATTGCGCTTTTCAGTTGAGTGTAGACGCAAAGCGGCTTCTCGTAGAGTGGTACACAATAAAACCTCACCCCCTTCCCCTCTCCTACCCTACGGGAAGCCACTCCGTGTCTATAGCAAGGAGAGGGGTGGCTTTAGCCGGGGTGAGGTTAAGCCTGTATTACACCCAACTGAAAACTGCTGTATTGCGAATTGGTATTATAAACATAAGACTTCACGGGGTGACAATATAGCTAAAAATAGTCCCATCGCCAAACTCACGGTACAAACAAATCCATACTTTCCTGTGGATTGTACCTAGTGCTATTGGGGGATTTGGTAACTATCTAGTACCACTAATGATTGGTGCTAGGGATATGGCATTCCCAAAGCTAAATGCGATCGCCTTTTGGTTAAACCCTCCCGCAGGTGCCCTAGTATTGGCTAGTTTCTTGTTTGGTGGTTCCCAATCGGGTTGGACAGCTTATCCCCCTTTAAGCGTGGTAACGGCTAACACAGCCCAAACCATGTGGATTCTTGCCATTGTCTTAGTGGGAACATCTTCCATTTTGGGTTCCTTGAACTTTGTGGTTACCATTTGGAAGATGAAAGTTCCTAGCATGAAATGGGATCAACTCCCCTTATTTTGCTGGGCAATTATGGCAACCTCTTTGTTAGCATTGGTTTCCACACCAGTGTTAGCAGCAGGTTTGGTACTGTTGTTGTTTGACATTAACTTTGGTACTTCCTTCTTTAAGCCAGATGCAGGTGGTAACGTAGTTATCTATCAACACCTATTCTGGTTTTATTCCCACCCGGCAGTATATCTGATGATTCTGCCCATTTTCGGGATTATTTCCGAAGTTATACCAGTTCATGCCCGTAAACCCATTTTTGGTTATAAAGCGATCGCCTATTCCAGTTTGGCAATTTGTCTAGTGGGTTTATTCGTCTGGGTACACCACATGTTTACCAGCGGTACACCCGGTTGGATGCGGATGTTCTTCACCGTCTCTACCCTCATTGTTGCCGTACCCACGGGGGTAAAAGTATTTAGCTGGGTTGCTACCCTCTGGGGTGGAAAAATCCGTTATACCAGCGCTATGCTGTTTGCTGTCGGTTTGTTGATGATGTTCGTCTTGGGTGGTATTGGTGGTGTTACTTTAGGAAATGCCCCCTTTGACGTTCACGTCCACGACACCTATTATGTAGTCGCACACTTCCATTACGTCTTGTTTGGTGGTTCCGTATTTGGTATTTATGCGGGAATTTACCACTGGTTCCCCAAAATGACCGGACGGATGCTAAATGAAACCTTGGGTAAGATTCACTTTGTCCTCACCTTCATCGGTACCAATCTTACTTTCCTACCCATGCACGAATTGGGTTTACAAGGAATGCCTCGACGGGTGGCAATGTACGACCCCCAATTTACAGCTTTGAATGAACTTTGTACCATTGGTGCATACATTTTGGGTATATCAGTGCTTCCCTTCGTGCTGAATATCCTTTGGAGTTGGGTTGGTGGTGCAAAAGCTGGTGATAATCCTTGGGATGCTTTGAGTCTGGAATGGACAACTGCTTCCCCACCTATGGTTGAAAATTGGGAAGAATTACCCATTGTTACTCACGGTCCCTATGAGTATGGGATGAATGGACGCAGTCCTCATCCAGAAGATGCTGCGGTGACTAAAGTGGGAGTTTAACTAAAGAAACCGGGTTTATGCAAGAAAAATTAGGTTTGTTACTATCAACATTCACCAGAAACCCGGTTTCTAAAAACCCCATAACAAAAAGAAAAGAAGATTTTCAGGTATCAAGAATATGGTGACGACAACAACAGACGGTGGAGTTCATCACGAAGAACATCCAGATTTACGAGTGGTGGGATTGTTAACGTTTTTGGTTTCAGAATCGTTAATGTTTGGGGGATTTTTCGCGACTTATTTATTTTTTCGTGCCCAAAATTCTGTCTGGCCTCCGGAAGGTACTGAGGTAGAATTACTAGTACCTGCTATTAATACAGTAATTCTGGTTTCTAGCAGTTTTGTGATTCACCTTGGCGATAAGGCAATTAAAAATAATGATGTCAGGGGAATGCGCAAATGGTATATCAGAACTGCCATTATGGGGGCAATTTTCCTACTTGGTCAGGTGTATGAATACATGACCTTGGGATATGGTTTGACGACTAATGTTTTTGCCAATTGCTTTTATTTAATGACAGGTTTCCATGGTTTACACGTATTTGTAGGACTGTTATTAATTTTAGGAGTATTGTGGCGTTCTCGTCGTCCCGGTCACTATTCTGCTAGTAAACATATTGGTATTGAAATGGCAGAAATATACTGGCACTTTGTGGATATTATCTGGATTATTCTTTTCACCCTCATCTACATTCTCACCCTTTTTTAAAACACTGTAGGGGCGCAATGCTTGCGCCCAGTGCAATGTTTTTGCCGTAGGGGCGCAATGCTTGCGCCCAGTGCAATGTTTGTGCCGTAGGGGCGCAATGTTTGCGCCCAGAGTTACCAATTTTTAATTTTTAATTTTTAATTATTTTGGGAGATTTTTATGCAAATAGATACAGAAAATTTTTCTTGGTTTCAGGTGCCCGACGAAGTCAAAAAGTTATTGATACTAGCTGCATCAAACTGGGAAAACACCTCTGAATCTGAGAAATATATTAACTTGGCACTCACGAAAGCTGAAAATAATACAGATATTTTAGTAGCAGCTTATAGATACTTTTATTACAAAAATAATTATATAATGGCACTGAAAGCAGCCAGAACATTAATAGATAAAATTAAAGAAGCAGATAAGTTGCCTGGTGATTGGGAGCAATTAAAACCGATATTACTTAATCGGAAACAAGAACCCAGCATCAGACTATATTTGAATGCTTATGCAGCCTCTGGCTTAGTGTTGGCAAAGTTAGGACAATTAGACCAAGCCCAAGAAATATGTACTCAAATTAAGGAGATTGATGATACAAATGAGTTTCAAAGTGCAGGAATATTACTTGATATTTTGACAAAACCTAGTGACGAAGATGAAGACTGATAAAGCAAACAATCTTACTGTTGATACATAGGATAATTGGCAGATGATTATTTTTTATAGATTATGAAAGGAAGGGATTGGCTTGTAACAGGAGATGGAATATACGAAGCCTGTAAATCCGTAAAAGTATGGGATTTATTACGAGAAAATTATCGCTTTTATCGCTTCCTTACGGAAGTAGAAACTGCTCTCAATAATGTTGAAGATGAAACTGTTCGTCTTCCAGAATTGCGGATGTTAGTCAGGCGATTGATTGTGAATTCTTATTGGTTGCAAATTCAACATAAAGAACCTTGTCCCCAAACAGGAGTATCTGTTTTAATGCTTTATGAGGAATTAGGTTTTCCCTTTACAGTGCAAACAGTAACATTTGCACCAGGAGTTACATCACCAATTCACAATCACGGAACTTGGGGAGTCGTTGCTATCTTAAAAGGTCAGGAAAAAAATACTTTTTGGCAAAGACATCCTAATGCTCAATTTGAGGATAAAATTGAACGCACTGGTGAATTAACCCTATTTTCAGGAGATATTATTAGTTTTACTCCAGATGCTATTCATAGTGTAGAAGCCATAAGTAATGAACCAACTGTTACTTTTAATATTTATGGCGAAACTCGAATGCGGGAAAGATTTGAATTTGACCCAATTACACATAAAGCAAAAAATTTTTGAATTGGGAATTGGTAATTGGTAATTGGTAATTGGTAATCGAAAACACAATAATTATCCTATCAATTTTCGATAGAAATAATTAATTATTAAGGAGAGAATGTAATGGCGAGAGTAATTTTTTATGAAAAACCGGGCTGTAAAAATAATACTAAACAAAAAACTTTGTTAACAGCCTCAGGTCATGAAGTAGTTGCATTTAATCTACTAAAAGAACCTTGGACTGTTGAACGTTTGCGTTCCTTTTTTGGCAATCGTCCGACAAAGGAATGGTTTAACGCTGCAGCCCCTAGGGTAAAATCTGGAGAAGTAGTACCCGAAAAAGTCGATCCCCAAAAGGCTTTGGTGTTAATGCTTGAAGATCCCCTGTTAATTCGTCGTCCTTTGATAGAAGTGGGCGATCGCCGTGAGGTGGGTTTTGATGCTGAAAAAATTGATGCTTGGATTGGTTTAAAACCCAAAGATGCAACCCTGAAGGAAATCAGTGAAACCCTGATGAATCAAGATTTACAAACTTGTTCCCACAATCACGAACATAAACATGAACAAGGTAAATGTAATCACTAAGTATCAAAATTAAGACGGTTAGGGATGCTCATCCCACTCATACTGTATTAGATGTAAAATTAGGATGGGCAGGGATGCCCATCCCACTGTTAAGGATACTTATTCCTCCTCCCGTAAGGATAACGAGGTTTTCTTAATCTCCTCCTGTAGCCAATTTTCAAACAGAGAATTGAGTATTTTGTGACGCATTGACTCGTCTAATTGAGATGGAATCAATTTTTCTAACCGCAGAATCACCACCCATTCTCCCAACTTGGTTGGTGGCATTAATTTTCCCGGTTGTGCAGTGGCAAGTATTTTTGCTAACATCGGATTGGGTGTACCCAGTTCTACTGGACCAATTAGTCCTCCAGTTTGAGCTTCTGGTCCAAGGGAGTATTCTTTAGCACAATCGGCAAATGATTCTTCTCCTCCGTTGATGCGAAAAAACAGTTCTTGGGCAATCTCCATACTTTGAGTGCGAATTAGGGAATAAATCACCTTATCAAAGCGTAATTTATTACTTAAGAAATATGAATCAACTTGACTTCCAAAAGTTAATTGCTTAAATTTGTCTATTTTCAGTTCTGAGGTTGCTGATGCTTCTAACTGTTCTGGAGTCATGCCATATAGCTGTAAAAAGGCTGTATACTGTTCTGGAGAGTTCAGGTGGTTTTTCTGGTAAAACTGCTTAATTGCATTTTCCTTTTCTTGTGCTGTTAGTTCTATTTCCTTAATCGCATCATCTAGGATCAAGCGACGACATAACTGCGGTAGCATCTGATAACCTGCCAGCAGAGGAATAATTTCTGTGGAACTAATCCTACGACCAGCAATTTGTATTTCTTGAGACATAATATGTACGTGTATATATCGTTGTCAAATGGAACTCTCTGTATTTATGAACAGTATGAGATTTAGAAGATGGCATTATAGGTGGTAATCACTTCCTGTAAAATGAATAATTACTTACTAATTGCAAATATCACAACCTTGAGTTTACGCAAATTCCATTATTTTTTTATATATACAAGTAACTATAGCAACAAACAATACAGATGTAATTATGATTATGCCCATAAAAATACTGACATTATTATAATGTCAGTTGCCTATTCCCTATTCCCTGTTGCCTTTCCTAACCGGAGTGTGTATTTAGAAGCTAAAAGTGGTTCTTAATGCCCCAATTACCACATCGTCATTATCATTATTATGGTCTGGGGCTGTCAACCAGATGACTCCTGGGGTAATAGTGATATTGTCGGTGATTTTATACTCGTAAAAGGCTTCGATGTGAAATGAAGTATCTTCGTCGTCGTCAATTTGATTAATACTGGAATCTGTTACCTTTGGTTCCATACCGAATATAAATCCAGCTAAGTTGCCTTCTTTACCTAAGTCTGGAAAACCGAGAGTGACTGCCCAGTTCCAAATATCAACGTTTCCCCGGTCAATGACTCCATCTCTGGTAGATAAACTACGGGCATTAGTGTAGCCTACCCAACCACCCAATACAATGTTTTTACTCAGTTGAAATGAGGCTTGCACACCGTAGGAATTGCTAGAGGTGGGGACTGAGATTTCTTCGTCACTGTCTGTGAGATTTTGAACAGTTCTCCCCAGAAATGAACTGAGATTTGCCCGATTACTACCAGCACCCAATTCCTGATTGTAAGCATTGATATAGGTTAACCCAACGGTAAAGCGATCACTCGGTTTGATGGTTAACTGCGCTAGAGCACCATAAGGTCCGTTAAATAAACCGTTACCGTCGGACGCATCATTGGCTGAACTTGCCAAATATCCCAAACTCAACGACAATGTATCACCAAACTCTTGGGTAATTCCTAAACCAGCACCATCCATCTGAAAATAAATCGGGTTGCGGGTGCCAAAGGTAGACAATGCTCCAGATCCACCATCCCCATCAAATAGATTCACTGTATCTGTAAGGTCATCTGCCGCACCAGCATTAGCGATCGCCACTACCCTTGTCTTAGGGGTAAGGGGAAATTCGTAAAACAGGGCATCAATGACTGCACTTGTATCACCATCCTCACCAGCAAAGAACAAACTACCCTCTGGGGTGCCAATGTCTGGACTGAGAATATTGTTAGCCTGAATTCTGGTGAATAGAGTATCTTTACCAGTGAAGCTAGTGACAAATTCTAATCGTGCCCTTGCCCCAAAAGTGGTATTTTTATCTGTAATCTCTTCGCCATTGACGCTATCTCCTCCCAAGACATCGGTAACTGCCGCTACTACTTCTCCTTGTAATTTAGTTGTGGTAGAAAATTGATTGGCTTCTAACTCGGCAGTGCGTGCTTCTAGGGTATCCACACGACCCCGTAGTGTTGCCAATTCTGCTGCAAATTCCTCCTGTAACCTTTGCAGAGTAGCTAAATCTTCCCTGGTAACCAAATCTACGGTAGCGGTTGCAATTAACTCGTTAACCCGTTCTAAACAAGCATTTAAACCAGCTGCAAACTCATAGCGCGTCATTGCCCGATTCCCACGATAGGTGCCGTTAGGATATCCGGCAATACAACCATAGCGTTCTACTAAGGATTGCAAAGCTTGGAATGCCCAATCTGTAGGCTGTACGTCCGATAGTTGCGATACGGAAGTGACTTGTTCTAAATTCTGTTCTTGGTTGAGATTTGCAACTTTTGTCTGTGCAAATACCGTCCCCCCAAAAAATAACATTGCCCCCAAAACCGTTGGACTAGCTAATAGCGATCGCCATACAGTTTTCATTGTTTCCCTCACACTTGATAGGTTGCACCTCTGTTTCATTCCGATAACAGTAGATTTATTAATAAATTTTCTCAATTTTTACTATATAGGTAATACCCAGGTAAAAAGCAAGTATATTTCCCACAAATCTATTTTTCATAATTAGGACTTACGCAAAGAAACCGGGTTTCTACGATAAATCGTTGGTTTGAGTAATAGATATTTACGAAAAAACCCGGTTTCTGGCTTCAGGTGCGTAAGTCCTGATAATATTTAAGTTCTTTTTAAGAATATTGGTATTGACTACTTATTAAAAATAATTATTAATTGTTTTGATTGTTACAGATGAACTCGGAATTATAAAAATAAATGAGAATGAGACTTATTCTTATAATATGAGGTAAAATAATTGTCATTGTCAAGAAAAATGTTGACTAAAACAGAGCCAAAATCCTTTTGCGGGAGAGAAAACTGTGCTAAGAACTTACAAAGCGCATCACAATAGCATTTTATCCTTATTTACTCTGGTATTTATGGTATTGCTTGCTGGTTGTAACCAATCGAGTAAGAACCAAGAAGCGACATTAGTGCAAGATGCTGCATCGACTAGGTCACCACAGTCAGAGAAAATCCAGATAGTGACAACATTTTTACCCATGTATTGGTTTACAAAAGCAGTTGTGGGGGATGCAGCAAATGTGGAGATTTTAGTACCACCTGGTACGGAAGTGCATGAGTATCAGGCGACACCAGACAATGTAAAGACTCTAGCAACTGCAAATGTGCTAGTGAAAAACGGCTTGGGTTTAGAGGAATTTTTGGCAGATACGATAAAAAACGCCGAGAATTCCCAATTAAAAGAAATTGATGCTAGTAAAGGTATTCAAGCTTTACAAGAGACTTCACCTGTGGAAAAAATAGATACAGAACATGCCCATGAACATAACCACGAACATAGTTCTGGGAATCCTCATGTTTGGTTAGATCCAGTTTTGGTTAAACAACAAGTAAATAATATTCGAGATGGTATAATTGCAGCCGACCCCAAAAATAAAGGGATTTATCAAGCAAATGCCGCAGTTTATATTAAGAAACTAGATGATTTACACAATGAATTTCAACAGACTTTACAAAATTATCCCAACTGTACTTTTATCACTTTTCATAATGCTTATCCATATATAGCCAAACGCTATCAAATCAAACAAGTAGCAGTGGTAGAAATTCCCGAAGACCAGTTGACTCCACAAGATATACAAAGGACTATTGATGCAGTTAAAAAGTATAAAGTTAAAACTTTATTTGGCGAACCAGGAGTAAATAATAAATTGTTAAAAACCCTATCTCAAGATTTAGATTTAACTTTACATCCCTTATTTTCCCTAGAAACTGGGGAAAGCAATCCCAATTATTATTTCCAAGCCATGAGAGATAATTTACAAAGTTTAGAGTCAGCTTGCAAATAAAGGTTAACTTACATCTTGCACCTAGTGGTTTGTCCCATTAATTCTGAGGGGTTTCCATCACACCCACCTGGGACTATAAGTCCCAGTCTAATAGTCAAAGTCATATAAATATGACTATAAAACTAGCCATCAAAACTAATGGGACAGAACACTAGGTCATAAATATAAAACTCCCGTGAGGGTCTAGAAACCAGCTTTCTTTTGGCATACATACTCAAATTCTCGGTTCTCCACCTATAGACATCCGGTTTCTTTGGTCTTTACCTTTTATTTATAAACAACCTCTTAGATTAACTGGTTTCTAGTCTCTACCTAGAAAAGCATATGGGGACGTTAATTCTGGAGGCAAAAACCCGTCCTAAAATTCATTACAAGATTTTACCTTGTAACGAGAGAATGAGAGAATATGTATGTCTAAAATTATTACCAATTACCAATTACCAATGACAAAAGAATTACCAATTTTAAAAGTAGAAGGATTGACAGTATACCGAGGAAATTATCTGGCAGTTAGAGATGTTGCTTTTGAATTATTACCAGGAACAAACACAGCTATTGTTGGTCCAAATGGTGCCGGGAAAACTACAGTAGTAGAAGCAATTTTAAATTTAATTCCTCGCAGTTATGGCACAATAGAAATATTTGGTCGTTCCCTTAGCAAACTAGGTAATTTATGTCATCAATTAGCTTACATGCCCCAAAATTTTATTTTTGACCGTAGTTTTCCTCTTTCTGTTAGTGAGTTAGTAGGATTGGGATGGGTTCAACACAGAGAAAGACTAAAAATAAAAGGGAAAAAAAAGACTTTATCATTATTAAAATTTTGGCAAAAAAATCAACAAAAACAAATAGCTATAGCTGAAGCTTTACGGAGAACCGATAGTTACCATTTACGGAATCAAGGTATAGGGACTCTTAGTGGTGGTCAACTCAAGCGGGTACTACTTGCTTATTGCTTAGTAATTCCTCGGACATTGTTAGTATTAGATGAAGCCTTTGCTGGAGTGGATGTACAAGGTACAGCAGACTTTCATAACTTGTTAAATCAACTCAAGCAAGAAGAAGACTGGACTATTTTACAAATTTCCCATGATATTGATATGGTTAGTCGTCATTGCGATCGCGTCGTGTGTTTCAATCAAACTGTAGTTTGTACCGGACAACCAGAAGTTGCCCTTTCACCACAAAATATGCTAGCTACCTATGGTCCTAATTTTAGCCGTTATCAACACCATCATTGAGTTAGGAGTTAGGAGTTAGGTTTCTTCATCCAAATGTTCGGCAACAGCTTGGTAGAGGTGTAAAATATGACTATCGTGGAGGCGATAGAACACATGACGACCTTGTTTGCGGTAAGATACTAAGCGCATGACTCGTAAATTTCTTAACTGATGAGAAACAGCAGATTCACTCATATCTAGTGTTGCTGCCAAATCACCAACACACAACTCCTGTGTGGCTAAAAGAGAGAGAATTCGCAGACGATTTGCATCTCCCAGAAAGCTAAAAAATTCTGCCATGCGTTGGGCTTTATCAGTGTCAATTTTCTGTTGCAGTAAGGGTTTCACATTGTTGATTTCTCTAGCAAGCATGTTGTTTAATATACTTAAATATACGTATTCGGGTGCAGGTTATTTACGCTATAGGAAAGAAATATTTAGTGATATCCTAATATCTACTATACTACTAACTATTTTTGACACTTCCCATGCGTAGATACATTGTGAAACTATTGTGACACACTGGAACGCACTAAGGTGAAAAAATCAGGCAGCGAGTTGGTAAGGTCATTGCTCATTGGTAAAGGTTTCAGGGCTATATTTATGTTTCGTAACATAGTTATATTTGTTTCCGCCGATTTACTTAGCATGTAACTACAATTTTTGTCCTATACTTAAAGGTTGCTTGGAAAGTCAACAAGTATACCCGGAACCTCTGTGCACACATCTTGCACCAGGGTCAGAAACCGGGTTTATTGAAAAGGTTTACCCATCAAAACCCTAATTTTTCTTTCATAAACCCGGTTTCTCAATAGACCTAGACGTGAAAATTAAATATGGGTCAGCTACAACCCTTGTTCCAGACGTAAAATTTTACGTCTGGAACATTCTTTTCCACCAGATGTCTAATGGTTGCCCTTGAATGCTGCAAGATATGACTGTGGGTAAACCTCTCTCCTACAAGCGAGTTTGAAAACAGACCCTAGGAGTCTCCAGGTCGTGGGGTTGGGGGGAAAGGGGGGTTAGGTTTACGCTTGTTTTAATGTTAATAACGATACTTTTCAAACATCCTCTTAGTATCTTAAGAATGACTCAAAGATATACATATTGATAGAGCAAGTTTATTACAGTAGATTGATGTAATTGCTCTCAATAAATTGATAAATTAAAAGCATTAAGATAACACAAGTTTACAAGACTCAAAAATAATTATACCTAGTTAGGTACTTGATGTGGATTTATTAATGTTACCTACTAATTAGCGTGTAGGGAGAAGATAAAAGGAAAAAAGTAGTATTTTGGGAGATAAATAATTAGAAAATGGATAATAAAAAAAACTCAATCATACATTTGCAAACAGCAAAAGAAATACCACAAAATTTTCCAGAAAAAGTCACGATAAATTATGACAATGAAACACAATTTTGGAAACAGGAGGAAGTTAGAAATGCTCTAGGTAGACCAGTAACAAGAATAATTTTCGATAGAGAGAATAATATTATCCTTAATGTTGGTGACTTAATTACTCACCATTCAATCAAAGAAGCTAGACAAGCTGGAACTCTTGATATATTATTGGCTTCTGTTTACCAAAATAAATCTGAAAATTCCCATGCATAATTGATTGCATTTGCACAATGATAACTTGCTTTATACATGACTAATTAGTATGAGTCCGTAAGTATATATTCACATCTTGCACCACAAGATTATTGAGAAACTTTACGAATTCGGTTTAGTTTGTGTATTGCTTGTGAAGGTAGGAATAATCTGTTAATGCTTCCTGTTGCAAAACTGAGGAAGCATTTTAATTCTAAAGATAGAGTTATTTATAGCCTTTAGGAAGAATATCTATATCACCCTTTCGACTATTATTTACGATAACTAAATTATTCAAAAGCATCATGAATGCAGAAATATCTACTGCTTGGGGTAGAGTCCAGGCAATGATTGACGGTTTCGTTGTTTTACTACCAAGCATTGTTTTAGCTTTAATACTTTTTACAGTATTTTATTTAGTAGCTAAAGGTGTGAGAAAATTTGTTAGAAGATTAACTAGACGTCACAGAAACGCACGCAATTTAGGGTTAGTTCTGGGGCGTTTAGCCCAAGGTATAATTATCTTGGTAGGTTTGTTTCTTTCTTTAACAATTGTTATTCCTTCCCTCAAAGTAGGGGATATAGTGCAATTATTAGGTATTAGTGGAGTTGCTATTGGTTTTGCTTTTCGAGATATTCTGCAAAACTTTCTAGCGGGTATTTTAATTTTACTCAATGAAGCATTCAATATTGGCGACCAAATAGTATTTAAAAGTTTTGAAGGAACCGTCGAAAATATTGAAACTAGAGCCACAACTATTAGAACTTATGATGGTCGTCGGATTGTAATTCCTAATTCAGAACTGTTTACTAATTCCGTCACCGTCAACACAGCTTTTGAAAATCGTCGCATACAATATGATGTTGGTATTGGCTATGGTGATGATATTGAACTAGCAAAACAGTTAATTCTAGAAGTTCTTCACGAAACTGAAGGTATTCTGCAAAAACCAGCCCCAGATGCCATAGTAGTTGATTTAGGGGATAGTACAGTTAAAATTCGTGCCCGTTGGTGGGTTGAACCACCCACCCGTGCTGAGGTACTAGATTTTAGAGACAAGGTGTTAACAAGAATTAAGAATAAGCTGACAGCTAACGGTATTGATTTACCCTTTCCTACTCAGCAAATTCTCTTTCATGACCAGACAGAAGAAACTGATGGAGATAGGTACAAACAAAGGGAAGGATGGCCCGCTGGTCAAAACGGAGTTCCTCGTTCTAAAAATTTGAGTAGTGCTTTATACGGGATTTTAGAAATGGGTTCAAATGGAAACAGCAGGGAAAATAATATTAATTCTCATTATAGGGAGAGCGATCGCTGATTTAATTACCTCTGTAAAATTTGTATCTGAAGATAGACCATTGTAATATTACAACTATTTCTTCGGTTATAACAACTTATAGACTTTGGTAAGAAGATTTTCACAACTCTTATTTGTAATATAAGAATTGTGTAAGCCGAAAGAGATTAGACTCAGAGGAATTTAGTAAATTTATCACAAACGTGAGATTGAGGAAGGATTGATGATAACTTTGATGCACTGTATTCGACAATTATTTTCAGTGCTAAGTACAAGTATTCGCAACTTAATGACTGGAAAACAACAGAGTTCTTTAGAAACTTGTACTGTCGTTATTGAATCTGACATTAAAGCTAATCCCTATTCAAGGATTTACTATTAGAAACCCTTGGTGATTAAGATTGTTGTCACCTGCTGCAATCATACCAGCTTCATCAGAGACAAAAGAAAAAGAATTGGAGGAATTTACCTACTATGAATAAAACTAGTAAATTGTTCAAAAATCTTTCTAATCCTAAGGGATTATTAGCCATAGCTTTGATGGCGATTATACTTCCCGCTTGTAATAATAATCAACCAGAAGCAACTTCCCCAGAAAACCTAGGAAACGTTTCAGTTACAGAAGTAGTTGACAAAACAGCACAATTGACAGGTAAAACTGTAACTGTCAGAAGTAAACCCCTAGAAAAAGTAGGTCCAACTTCCTTTACAGTTAGTGATGAAAAATTCTTCGGTAGCGAACCTGTATTAGTAATTAATGCATCTGGTGAACCTTTTCAATTACCTACCGATGGTGACCCAGAAGTGCAAGTTACTGGCATAGTTAGTAATTTTTTAATTGCAGATGTGGAAAAAGAATATAATCTCAAGCTTGATAAACAGTATTACGTAGAATACGAAAACAAGCCTGCAATTATTGCTAAGTCCATGGCTTTAGCACCCGAACCTGGAGAAATCACCAAAAACCCCAGCAAATACTATGGTAAAACATTGGCAGTAACTGGTGAAGTCGAAAAAATTGAAAGCCCAAATCTGTTTACTTTAGATGAAGATCAGTTATTTGGTGCAGAAGACTTAATGGTTTTAAATGTCAAATCTTCTAAGCCTATTAAGCAAGATGAAACAATAGCCGTAACTGGTGTAGTTCGTCCTTTTGTACTTGCAGAATTTGAGCGCGACTACGACTTAACTTGGGATTTAAATCTGAAGAAAAAGCTGGAAGTTGAATATAGTAACAAGCCAGTATTGGTAACTGAGGAAATATATCCATCGGCAATTCCAGAAATCAAGAAGTAATACCAAATCGATCTTTGTAGCACTTCTAATTCTAGGGGTGGGTAACCCCCCTAATCAACCATATTAGGTTTATCCGTGGTGTTTTTTAAAACCTAAAATCACCAACGGATTATCCGTTTTTCACAATCCAAAATTCTATGACCCCTCCAAATATGCGTTCCCGGGATATTATTCAGCCTCTAAAACAAGTGGCTTCTCATCCCTGGTTTGAAAAATTGGCAAGATTTGGTTATGCAGCAAAAGGTGTAGTCTATATCATTATTGGTTTACTAGCAGTACAAGCAGCTACGGGTACTGGTGGTAAAACTACTGGTAGTAGTGGCGCGCTAGCAACAATTGCTACTCAGCCCTTTGGGAGATTACTGCTTGTTATGATGACTGTAGGGATAATTGGCTATGTTTTGTGGCGGGCAGTACAAGCCATTCTTGACCCAGAACACTCTCATGAAGAGCTAGATTTCAAGAAATTTGTTCAGCGTATAGGGTATGGTGCAAGTGCTATTGCTTACACTGGCTTGGCATTCACATCTATCAAGTTAATCACGGGTTCTGGTGGTACAAATGGGGATTCCACCGAAGATTGGACACTGTTATTTCTCAGACAACCCTTTGGTCGGTGGTTAGTTGGCTTGGGAGGTGTAGTAGTCATTGGCATTGGTATATTATTTATTCATCAGGCTTATGAGGCTAAATTCCGTCGGAATTTTCAATTTGGGCAGATGACTTATACACAAAGAATTTGGGTTGTGCGGATTGGCAAATTTGGAATTGCTGCCCGGGGATTTGTTTTTATGGTTATCGGTTTCTTCTTAATTCAAGCTGCAATTCAACTAAATCCCAATGAAGCAAAAGGAGTTGGTGGGGCACTCACAGCGCTTGCCCATCAACCTTTTGGTGTGTGGATTTTGACTACTGTGGCTTTAGGTTTAACTGCTTATGGTGTTTATTCTTTAATAGCAGCTTGTTATCGGAAAATTGCCGCATAATCTGCGATTTGTGAAAAATTAGTATGGGATATTTTTTATTTTTCCTATTTTAAATATAGATGCAAGAAAAGCAAAAAAAATAGGTTTAGATGATAAAATCTAAACCTAGCAAATAACTATTGTTATGCTCCGAGAAAGATAAATTGAATTAGTCAATAGCTTTCTTGACTTTTTCTTTGGCATTTTCTACAGAATGTTCTATTTTAGCTTCTGTCTGCTTCTCTTTACCTTCTGCTTTATCTTCTGGATTTCCAGTAATTTCACCAATCATTTCTTGAGCTTTACCTTCAATATTTTTGGCAGTTGCTTTTAATCTATCTTCAGTACTCATAATTATTATTATTCCTTCCTTTTGTTTTCGTTATCTGTCAGTTATTCACTAACAATAAATAGTATATGGCAAATATTTTTGTTGCACTTCTGCCTATAGGTGAATAAAATATTCAGAAATACTATATATTTTGATATAGTTATTTTGTTGATTAATCTTTCTATTGGAAGTGGCAATATATATCCCTAAAAGTATTTATCAAAATTAATAACTATTAATAATGACAGATGTATTTCGAGTATCAATTAGCCATAATTGATGCATAAGGCGCAGTAAAAATAAAGAAAGATAAAAGTAAAAGTATATGAAAATTAAAAACTTGATATCAGTCGCCACAGTTGCAAGCCTTTCTCTACTAGCTCCCCAATCATTAAAAGCAGAAGAAATAATTAATCAAACACCTCTAGTTGTTGCTTACCAAAACGAGTCAACTTACGACCAATATATGAGATTGGGCTATGCAGCAATGCAAAGAAAAGATTATCGTACAGCTGCTCAATACTTCCGATATGCATTGTATGAAACTCCCAAAGATAAAAAAGCCACAATTGCTTATTGGAATGCCAGAAATGAAATTAAGGAAGATAAAAATCCCTCTCAAACAGCCTATGACCGTTACATGGAAATTGGCTACGATGCTACAGAAGCAGAAAACTATCAAAACGCATTAATCAACTTTCAACGCGCACTCCAAGAAAGACCTGGAGATTATTATGCTACTCAAGCAATTAGAAATGTCAGAACTTATATTAATCGCGGTCAAAAGCCTGACAATCCCACAGATGTGACTGCAAATACTACTTTTTATCCTGGTGAATTGCCCTACGATCGCTACATGAGATTGGGTTATGCAGCCATCCAAAGAAATGATTTTGTCATGGCTATGAATCATTTTCGTAGTGCCCTTTACCAGCGTCCTAATGATAGACAAGCCACCATTGCCTATTGGAATGCTAAAGATAGTCTCAAGAATGGTAAAGGGAAGCAAACAGAGACAGAAAATGCTTACGAACGCCATATGAGATTGGGTTATGACGCTACAGAAAAAGGAGATTATCAAAGTGCATGAAATCACTTCCAAGCAGCATTAAAACAACGTCCAAAGGATGAATATGCTACTCAAGCAATCCGCAATGTGCGTACATATATTGTGCGCGGACAGCAATCCTAATTCATGTACATGAGTACATGGGTTTTCACCACAATTGTTCATTTATCAAGAGAGTATTTATATGCAAAGCCAAGAATTTCGTCCCACCCCCGAACAAATTCCCGGACAACAATTAGAATATCCAGGAAAGCAGTCAGATATGACTCCCCAACCGGATAGCGATTTATCTAATTACCGTCCAGCAAATAAACTGAAGGGCAAAGTAGCTTTAATTACTGGTGGTGACTCTGGAATTGGTCGAGCGGTAGCGATCGCTTTTGCCATGGAAGGTGCGGATGTGGCAATTCTTTATAATGAGAACGATGAAGATGCTAGAACTACCTGTGCTGAGGTGGAAAAGAGGGAACAAAGTTGTTTAACTATTAAGGCTGATGTGCGGGATTTTGCATCTTGTCAACAAGCAGTTGAACAGGTCATAAATAAATTCGGCAAACTGAATATTTTGGTTAATAATGCTGCCTATCAAATGGTGCAAGAAAAGTTTGAAGATGTCAGCATTGAGCAATTCCGTAGGACTATGGAAACGAATGTTTTTGGTTATTTCTATATGGCAAAAGCTGCCCTACCCCACCTCAATTCGGGTGACGTAATTATCAATACGGGTAGCATTGTGGGCAAAATTGGTAAAGGGTTTTTAGTAGATTATGGTGCTAGTAAAGGGGCAGTTCATACCTTTACTAAGTCTCTGGCATTGAACCTAGCCGAACGCAATATTCGGGTGAATGCCGTTGTCCCTGGACCAGTTTGGACGCCGAATATTCCTGCTACTATGCCAGAAAAAATGGTCGAAAATTTCGATACAGACCCAGCCATGAAACGTACTGGACAACCAGAGGAATTAGCACCAGCATATGTTTTCTTAGCAGCCCAAGATAGTAGCTTTATCACTGGTGCTTTAATTGATGTCACTGGTGGACAACTTTCTAGCTAGATATCTATCAATAAATCAAACCGTCAGCATAAAAAAATATGAAGGGAGAAGAAGCATAATTCTTCCTTCTTTTTAATTCACACAACACAATCAAAGTAAATCAAAATTATGCAGACTCACTACGACATTATTATCATCGGTACAGGTGCTGGAGGAGGAACTTTAGCATATGCTTTAGCCCCAACTGGTAAACGTATTTTATTACTTGAAAGGGGAGATTATATACCTAGGGAAAAACGCAATTGGAGTCCTGAGGATATATACATAGATGGGCTTTACCGTACAGATGAGCGTTGGTTAAATCCCCAAGAAAATGAATTTCAACCAAACCTCTATCATCGAGTCGGTGGAAGTACCAAAGTTTACGGAGCGGCTTTGTTGCGGATGCGACCCCAGGATTTTGAAGAGTTACATTTTCCTGGTGGTGTCTCCCCTGCTTGGTCTTTAAAGTACGAGGACTTTGAACCTTATTATACTCAAGCAGAAAAAATCTACAGCGTCCATGGTAATCGAGGAGAAGACCCCACAGAACCTCCCACTACGGTAGATTATCCCCATCCAGCATTACCCCACGAACCGCGAATTCAGCAGGTAGGAAAGCGACTGGAAAAATTAGGTTTGCATCCATTTTCCTTACCTATGGGGATTAAGCGAGATATAAATAATTCAAGAGAAAGTCCTTGTATCAGGTGTGACACCTGTGATGGCTATCCTTGTTTGTTAAATGCCAAAGCAGATGCTCAAACTTGCTGTGTAGATCCAGCCCTGAAGTATGAAAATGTGACTCTAATTACTAATGCGGATGTCCAGCGTTTAATCGCAGATAATAATCAAGTAAAATCTATTGAAGTTTTGATTGGGGGAAATAAAGAATATTTGAGTGCCGACATTGTGGTAGTTGCTTGTGGGGCAATCAATTCTGCTGCCTTACTTTTGCGTTCTGCTAATATTAACCACCCCCATGGTTTAGCTAATTCTTCAGGAATGGTGGGACGTAATTTAATGAAGCATAATGTGACTAAACTTCATGCCATTTCCGCAGAATTAAATGAAACTATATTTCAAAAAACCTTAGCAGTTAATGACTTTTATTTTGGTTCTCCCCAAGATTCCCATCCTTTGGGTCATGTTCATTTAACGGGTAAGCATAAATGGCAGACCATGCGACCAGACTTTCCTAGTTGGATACCCCAGAGTTTACTAAATTTTTTGGCAAATCGTTCTGTTGACTGGTGGGCACAAAGTGAGGATTTACCAAGTGTAAACAATCGAGTAGAAATTGATTCCCAAGGAAGAATTAAAGTTAATTATCAACCCAATAATGTGCAAACACATAAGATTTTAAAACAGAGGTTCAAATCTGTATTGAAACAGGCTGGTTTTCCCCTAACTTTAGAAGTATCAATACCTCTAAAAATCATGAATCATCAAGTGGGGACTTGCAAATTCGGTACTGACCCACAAAATAGTGTCTTGGACTTAAATTGTCGTACCCATGATGTGGATAATTTGTATGTAGTTGATTCTAGTTTCTTTCCTTCCATTTCTGCTGTTAATCCTACTCTCACAATTGCTGCCAATGCTTTGCGAGTAGCGGAACATCTCAAGGAAAGGTTCAATGCTAATTTAGCAACTATGGATATAGCAGCTTAATTATATTTTTCCATCAATTGGTACTTAGGCAGGGAAGAAACTATCTGTAAGTTCAGAGAATATTCTTTAACACTGCCTAACGCACCAGAATGCACCTAGACTAAAACCGGGTTTCTTGAGAATGACTCATGCTCTTTGCTTAAATTCTGCCTTTAGAAACCCGGTTTTTTGGTCTTGTTGAAAATGGTGCAAGATATGACCTGATTTATCGTTTTAGCTTTTCTTGGTTATGAAAAATATCTCTCAAAAATTAAAATATGCAGGTTTGGGATTATTAGGTGCGATCGCAGCTTTAACAGTTTGGAGTTTTATTGAACCCTACACTCTCAATACAGAAATTGAAGTTGCGAATATTCCCAATCTTCCTAAATCTTGGCAGGGTAAGCAAATCGCTCAAATTTCCGATTTACAAATTGGATTATGGGGTGATAATCGTAGTACTATTCGTCGTAGTATCACCAAGATAATTGAAGCCAAACCCGCAGCGGTACTCATTAGCGGAGACTTTATTTATCACTCTACTCCTAATCCTGAACCAGAGATTGAAACCGCAGTAAATTTAGTTCGTCCCTTAGTTAAAGCGGGTATACCTACCTATGCAGTATTGGGTAACCATGACTACGGTATGAGCAAAAAGTCTGCACCACCCAAAACAGAGTTAGCTAATAGTTTAAAAACTGCTTTGGAATCAGCAGGTATAGAGGTATTAGAAGATGAAGCAGTTAAATTGCGATTACCAGAGAGTAAGGAAATTTTATACCTAGTTGGGGTAGGTTCTCTATGGGCAAATAGGGATAATGTGCAGCAAGCATTAAAGAATGTGCCAGATAATAGTCCTCGAATTGCTATGATGCATAATCCAGATTCTTTTGAACTGTTTCCGTCTAAATCAGCTCCCCTTGCGGTTGCAGGACATACCCATGGAGGACAGGTGCGCATACCCAACACACCCCAATGGTCATGGTTGAGATTTACTGAACCAGATCAGGTTTATGCTGATGGTTGGGCAAAAGGTTATGGTAAACCTGGTAATAAACTCTATGTTAATCCTGGAATTGGGATGAGTATCGCACCTATACGTCTATTTTGTCCACCAGAATTGACCTTTTTTACCCTCCAGACAGGTTAATCCCAGAGCAACCATACGTTGGTAGAGACGTTGCAATGCAACCTCTGGAACAAGGGTTTTGGACAACGCATATTTAATTTCCAACAGAGATCTTTTGTAAGAGTGTGTTTATAAATAAAAGGTAAAAACCAAAGAAACCGGGTTTCTATGGGTGGGTAACCGATAATCAGAGTATATAAATCAAAAGAAACCCGGTTTCTCGACCCTCACTCCTAGTTTTATATTTGTTTTATAAA
>JASJCY010000065.1 GCA_030065825.1 Nostocaceae cyanobacterium
GTAAAGTATGAGAGCGCGTTTTAACGTGCTTGGTTTATTGGTTCCTGGAAATTTATTTCAAGGTGGGAATGTGAGTTAAACGACATTGGTGCAAGTTGTTAGTTAAAACTGATAACTTGCACCATTCTCAATTCGCCCATCCTTCCCGCCTAGAAATAAATTCCCAGGCTGATAAACTAAGTCTGATAAATCAGACTGAGTAAAGGTTCCAGCGCGTTTTAACCTGCTAAGGCTTGCCCCACGCTACGGGTTGACAAGGCTCAACGACATTGGTGCAAGTTATCAGTTAAAACCCACATGGCAAAGCTTTGGATGTAATACCAATTCTCTGTAAACTTGAACTTAACACTTGCTAATAAGCAAAAAGATAAACCAAGCTTTTCAGATAATATTTTTACGAAATATTAAGCTCATCTTTATGGGGAATTGCTGTAAATACAATTTATCTATAATTCTAGTAAAGCTAAAACACAGAAAAAAATCAATAAATTTGAGCAAATAGAAATAATTCTTTATCAGGGATCGATATAATTAGCTGATTAAAGTTAAAATGAATAACCAAAAAATAAACTGGATACAAGTCCCCAAATTCTCTTTGTGGAAAAGGTAAAAATTTTTTATCACTCATAGCTAATCGATTTCTCGATAGAGAAACTGATAACTAATAATTGAAATGACATAATAATTGATTTTTTATTTTCGTAGTTTGATAGTTACTTTATTTATGATAAAATATCTAAATAATTAGAACTATTACCCATTTTTATATAGCAATGTTAAGCTCAAAACCCCTACTTCTGAGAGAAGTGGGGGTTCTTATAGACATAGCCCGACTACAGGACTTATGATTTAGGACTAATATATCGGAATTCATTCTTTAAAAAAAGTTGCAATTTATGGAAATATGCTAACAGTGTTATTTAATAAAATTAACTGCTAAATTTGCATACTTTTACCGTCAAAGCAGATGTGCTAGTCTCCAATCTAGTATTCACACCACAACAATAGTATCTTTTTTTACGGTTGAAATTGTATGTCCATTGGCTGTTTATATCCGTAATAGATGAATTTCCACTCATCAAAGTTGCTATAAAAAAGGGGAAAAGATAATTGTATATGTAAAGAAATCAGAGGTTGGGAAGAAGATAATGTTTAACAAACAAAAAAGCAGGACAATTACTTATACTATAGTTCATGCTATTCCCGGAAGAGTAAGATTTCGGGTGCCCTTATTAGCATCTGACTTAGATTATGGGTTGTACTTACAAACAATGCTAACTGCCGATACACGGATAATTGCAGTTAGAATTAATCGAAATGCAGCTTCTATTGTAATAAACTATGAAGTAATTGACTGCAACCATAATCAGATGCACGAGTATCTAGCGCGTCAGATACAAGATGCTATTTTGCACAAAAAAAATAATGTAAAGGTATCACTAGAGGATTCTAATTTAACAGATACCAATCAAAATTTAGAACCAGAAGAAACTCATGATTTAAAATTACCGACTTTGGCAACATTTTTAGCTGTCTTAGGTTTGGGATTGCCTATTCCTAGTACTTTAATCGCAGCTAGCGTTACTCTAGCAGCTTTACCCGTGGCAAAACGTGCTTTCACCAGCATCAGCATACAACGAAAATTAAATATTGATTGTTTAGATTTAATTGCGATCGCTCTTTCCGCTGCCCAGGGAAATATGCTAACTCCCGCCTTAGTCATGATGTTACACGAAATTGGCGACGCAATCCGCGATCGCACAGCACGAATTTCCCAAAATCATGCTGCTGATTTGCTGGATTCTTTAGGACATTATGCCTGGGTTGTACAAGCAAATGGGGAGAAAAAACAAATTCCAGCCACCGCAGTTACAGTTGGGGATACGGTAATTGTCTATCCCGGTGAGCAAATTCCCGTAGATGGAAAAGTATTACAAGGCACGGCATTAATCGACCAACAAAAGCTGACGGGGGAATCAATGCCAGTGATGAAAGCACCAGGAACAGAGGTTTTTGCTTCTACTTTGGTACGGGAAGGACAGATTTATATCCGGGCACACAGA
The DNA here is from genome assembly GCA_030065825.1 of Nostocaceae cyanobacterium. Lineage (GTDB taxonomy): Bacteria > Cyanobacteriota > Cyanobacteriia > Cyanobacteriales > Nostocaceae > JASJCY01. Next base: position 2,064 of record JASJCY010000065.1, read on the forward strand.
GTCGGTAATAATACCCGTGCAGGAGCAAGTATTCAGTTAGTACAACAGGCTCCCGTTCATGATACCAGGATGGCAAATTATGCAGCATCCGTTGCTGAGTTGGCAGTATTACCAGCATTAATTTTTTCCGGCATGGTATTAGCTGCTACCCGCAATCCCGCAAGAGCCGCTTCCATACTTACCCTCGATTTTGTTACTGGCATTCGTATTTCCCTACCGACGACATTTTTAGCCGCACTCAATCATGCCACCCGTCATGGGGTTCTTATCCGTAGCGGACGGGCTTTAGAAAAGTTGGCACAGGTGGATACCTTAGTATTTGATAAAACAGGGACTTTAACTAGAGGTGAAATTGAAGTAGTAGTATTAGAAACAATCACAGAAGGTATTTCTGCAGAGAGAGTCTTAGAACTAGCGGCTGCTGCAGAACAACGTCTAACTCACCCCGTAGCTGAAGCAGTGATTGATTATGCTCAACGACAAGGAGTGAAAATTCTCCCCCGTGGGGAATGGAACTATGAGATTGGCTTGGGTGTAAAGGCAGAAATTGAGGGGGAACAGGTTTTAGTAGGGAGCGATCGCTTCTTGCAACAGCATGGTATTAGCTTAGACTGTCTATACCAGGAACATACTTGCAACCCAGATGATTGTCCTTACGAACTCAATTGTCATATTTCTGCCCATGATTCTTTGTTGTACGTAGCAGTTAACGGTGAATTGCAAGGCATAATTAATTACACAGACCCCCTGAGGCTAGAGAGTCCAGAAGTAATCCACAAATTGCAGACTGAATATGGTATGGAAATTCACTTGTTAACAGGAGACTCTCAGCAAAGGGCAACAGCGGTAGCTGAAAAATTGGGTATTCCCTTATCTCAAGTTCATGCCGAAGCCTTCCCAGAACATAAAGCCGAAATTATACGGAGAATTAATGAATCAGGGAAAACAGTAGCATTTACGGGTGATGGTTTAAACGACTCCGTCGCACTAGCTTATGCAGATGTTTCCATATCCTTTGGAAATGGTTCGGAAATTGCCAGAGAAACCGCTGATGTCGTACTGATGGACAATGATTTAACCAGTTTTATCGAAGCCATTGCGATCGCCAGGGAAACCAAGCAAGTGATCGATCAGAACATTGGTTTAGCAGTAGTTCCCAACCTAGCAGCTTTGGGATTAGCTTCCACAGTAGGTATGCATCCTCTAGCTGCAACGGTGGTACATAACGGTTCAGCGATCGCAGCAGGGTTAAATGGTTTGCGTCCCCTGATGCATCGAGATCCACCACGGGGGGAGATGAGGAGATGGGGAGATGGGGGAGATGGGGGAGATGGGGAGATGGGGTGATGAGGAGACAAGAAAGACAAGGGAGACAAGAATGATGTAAACGTATTTTAGATTAGTAGCCAGAGTTTATCTATGGAGTCAAAGGTTGAAATTCGCCGTTTATTAGATATCATGCCAGCTTCGGGTAGGATGTTCTGCAAAATCGTCAGCAAACCCGAACAGTCAAAGGTGATTGATGCTGCTTTTCCCTTACCTTGGAATACAGATCGACCAATATATATTAACTTTGATTTATGGCGTCGTTTGAGTAAACCGCAGCGAGACTTGCTGTTATTACGAACGGTGAGTTGGTTGACAGGGATAAAGTGGTTTCAAGCTGATATTTATCAAGGTGTGGCGATTGCTGGGTTATTGGGTGGATTGGTAGAATTTAGTCAATCTGATGCCGTGGGTGTAGTTGTGGCTGGGGGATTAACTGCGATCGCTGTGGTTCGCATTTGGCGCAAAAATCGTTCCCAGGAATCAGAGTTAAATGCTGATGCAGCTGCAATTAAAATAGCCCTACGTCGGGGTTATGCTGAAGCTGAAGCCGCACAAAATCTATTATCTGCCATTGAAGCCGTAGCGAAAATAGAAGGGCATCCTAGCTTAAATTTTACCGAATTAATTCGTTGTCAGAACTTACGAGCAATAGCGGGTTTGTCAGCGGTGGGTGTTCCGGAAAATTTATATGAAAATGACTTATGACTCAAGCCGAAGTCGAACCTAAAATATACAGCTTCGATGAATTTATCAGCTGGTATCCGGAAAATTCGGAACTCCGGTACGAATTGCATGATGGAGTAATTATCGAAATGCCCAAGCCAAAGGGGAAACATTCAAATCTCACAGGTTCCCTAATTGAACAATTATTGATAATTATACGGCAGATGGGCTTTGGTGGTATCTGGACTATTCCCAGAGAATCTATTGTCAAACCCAAACGGGAAAAATCAGGTTATGAACCAGATATCATTGTTTTGAACAAAGAAGTTCTGGAGTCGGAACCCCGATGGGAAAGCGAATCGATTATCCAAAATCCTGACTCAGTTAAATTAATCGTCGAGGTTGTTTCAACTAATTGGCGTGACGATTACTATGATAAATTTAGAGACTATGAACAGATGGGTATTGAAGAATATTGGATTATTGATTATGCAGCACTGGGGGGAAGAAAATTCATCGGTAACCCCAAACAAGCAACAATTTTTGTTTGTGACTTGGTTGACGGAGAATATCAGATGACTCCATTCACCGGAAACACTCCCATTGTTTCCCCCATCTTTCCTCAATTCAACTTGACTGCACAGCAAATTTTCGATTTGGCTTAATTCTTAACCCGAAACTATAGCGCTATAGTTTCTCAATCTTCATCTAGTACAACACGACGTAAATAAACCAACCATTTGAAAAAGCCCAAAAGCCTGCTATGCAAGCATTTTTAATTTTTAATTTTTAGTTCCCCCCAGTGGTACTAGACAGTGATATAGTTTATATTCATAGCCGTTAACTGCTGGTAAAAGTTGAGCGTCAGCAACACATTGGTTAACTATTTCTGGAATTGGGGCATAAAAATTTACCAGCCATAAATCTAGAGGTTTTGGTAGTTTTTGTAACGTATTTTTTAGAGAAGTAGTGGAAGTGCTAGGATTTTGGTCTTGATGAGCAAGCACAAACAGAGGATTAAAGCCTGAATTTGCTTCTTTAAACTCCCTCGCAACTCCCATCATTTCCCCTACATGGACATGGGTTTTATGGGTAGTAGCAATTAGTATTGGTGCTGTAGACCTATTTTCAATTAACTGCACAAATAAATCTGGACGGTAATATTTCTGATATCCTAAATTGCAAGTTACCGTAATAGCACTGATAAAGCCCATTAACCAGATAATTATCACAGCAGTTTTGCCATTAATACCCCATCTTACAGTCTGTGTTTTTGGAGTTTGCCAACAAATAGCTAGACTAGCCCCTAATAAAACTATAACAGCCGGAAAATAAACAAAGTTGTAGCGAGCACCTCTAGTTAAATCGATACCGAGAAAATAGGTGAAAATGAAAAATAATGCGATCGCACTGACAACTATCCCAGTCAACACCTGAGTCATCAAGTTAGTTGTTGGTTCTTTCCATCTAACTTTGATACCCCGCAGCAGAATTGGTATTACCCAAATAAAGAAAATCAGCATTATCAAACCAGAAATAATCACCACTGTTAATTCAGGTGATTCTACTGGTAAGAGAGAAATCATGGTTATCCATGCTGCTAAAGCTTGGAAAATGGGACTAATCCAAGCCCATCCTTCTCGGGAACCTTGTATCCAGTCTGTGAGTTTATCTCCGTGGGTGTTGTTGACAAAAAATGGTATCCAAACCGCACCCGCTATACATGTACTAATTGCAACAATGTATATGCGTCGCCAGGGAGGAGAGATGGGGAGATGGGAACAGAGGGAGAGGAAAATTAAAACTATGGCTTCGGTACAGAGGGTAAGAATGAAGAAATAATGGGTAGCAATTCCCAAAGCATTAATTACTATCCAGGAAAGCGTCAGGGAAATGGGTAACTGGGTACGGTTTTGGATGTGACGAACAGCAATTATTAAGCAAGCAAGAGAAGCTATTACCCATAAAATTGCTAAAGTGTAATGACGGGCTTCTTGTGCTAAAAAAATACTATAAGGAGAAACAGCCATGATTGCTGTGGCTAGGTGACTTACCAACCGGGAACGAAAAGTTAGCCAAGCTAAAGCATAGATAGCTGGAATAGATAATGCACCGAAAATAGCCGCAAGGGATCTAGCACCCCATAAAGATACTAAACCACCTGGCGAGGGAAATAAGTTTATCCACAGGTGAGATAGAACAAAATACAGTGGTGGATGGTTGCTTTCTTTTAGTAAGTTGGTGACGACATCTTGCACACCTGGGTTTCCTTGGGGTTGCAGGGGTTGTAACAAGACATCCACAGCAATGGGTTGATCTAGAGGTACTGACAAAAAACTATTACCCAAGCTAAATACTAAGGTAGAAAATTCATCAGTCCAAGGAGGTTTACCTATTAAGTTGATTAGACGCAAACCAAGTCCGAAGATGAACCATAGCAACAGCAACCAACGGATTGTCATTTCAGTTATCACTTATCAGTATTAAATTCATTCCCCATTCCCCATTCCCCATTCCCCATTACCAATTACCAATTACCAATTACCAATTACCAATTACCAATTACCTAACTTGTGTAACTCGCCAACTGAGTTTTAAATTTACCCAGAAATTCCAAAAAGTAGCAAATGCGATTGCAATTAAATTAGCAATGTAGCGGTTGTGAATAATGAAATTAAACACCAAATTTAATACTAGTACATTTAACAGCAAACCTGCCAAACAAATAATATTAAACTTCAAAAATCGTTTTAGCCGTTGACGCCATTCCCGTTGTTGTTGAGAGACATCAGCGAATGTCCAAACATCATTCCACAAGAAATTATTAAAAATTGCAACTTCACCAGCAATAATTTTACTGCGAGTCAAAGGTAAAGCCAAAGTTGTAGGATCGCTGAGTAAATAAAGCACCATCATATCTACAAATACCCCAGTCAATCCCACCAAAGCAAAACGAAAAAATCGACCGATGGGAAACCCAAAATTTTGAGTTAATCTTCCCAAACGTCCTGTAGTTAATCGCAAACGTAATAAATGATGGATATACTCTAAATATTGTTTCCAAGTTACCTTACTTTTACCATCTTGGCGTTCGCAAAACACATAACCAACTTCGGCAATTTTACCGACTTTACCCCGTCCAAGTACCTCCAAAAGAATTTTGTATCCCACCGGATGGAGGGTCACACCAGCTATACAACTACGACGCACCAAAAAATAACCACTCATAGGATCGGAAACCCTACCGAGAACCCAAGGTAAAATAATTAATCCCAAAAGTTGGGCACCACGGGATAAAAATCGCCGGATAAAACTCCAACTACTGACACCACCACCTTCCACATGACGACTAGCTACTGCTAAATCATTTCCTGCTTCAATTCCACGTAAAAGTTGTAACAATATCTGGGGTGGATGTTGCAAATCTCCATCAATAACCCCCAGTATTTCCCCCCTAGCAACTTGCCAACCCCGAATTACTGCTGAAGACAATCCCCGTTCCTGTTGACGGCGCATAACCTGCAATTGGGGGTATTCTAACATTAGGGATTGTGCTACCTCCCAAGTGCCATCTGGACTATCATCATCCACTACAATTAGCTCATAATCCCCTGGAATATATTCATCTAGTAATTGAGTCAGTATCTTTACGATTTTCTGGATATTTGCCGACTCGTTGTAAGTTGGAACCACTAGGGAAAAGAGTATGGTTTGTGTATCCGTACTTATATTCCTGGGGGGTAGGGAAGAAATAACCAAAGGATCTTTTGGTACAGATAAAAGGGAAACTGGCTTGATAATACTCATCTGGATATTTTATCGTTTTACGGAGACAAGGGAGAGGGGGGAGATGGGGAAATGGGGAGATAAGGAAGAGGGGGGAGACAAGGGAGAATAATAACTTTTCAGGACTAAAGCCGCTTGTCACATTCAAAAATAAACTTTTGGTTCGTAGTGAGTTTTAGTACTCAAAATCCGGGTTAAAACTCTTACTACAAACACTATCAATATGCCAGTTGCGTAAGTCCTACTTTTAACTAATGACCAATGACTAATGACTAATGACCAATGACTAATGACAAATGACTAATGACAAATGATCAATGACAAATGACTAATGACCAATGACAAATAACAAATAACAAATGACTAATTTATTAAACGTTGATGATATTCTGGAACGTGCTTTAGGGGGGTACGATTTATCTCCCCCAGAGGGAGTGGTGTTGTTAACACAGACTGAACCAGAAGTGATTGCTGATATTCGCAACACCGCTGATACACTCCGTCAACAACAAGTAGGTGATATTGTTACCTATATCATTAATCGCAATATCAACTTTACCAACATTTGCGAGCAACACTGTAGTTTTTGTGCTTTCCGTCGGGATGAAGGGGATACAGGTGCTTACTGGTTAGATTGGGGACAAATTATCGAAAAAACTACAGATGCAGTGCAGCGGGGTGCAACGGAAATCTGTATGCAAGGAGGATTAAACCTTCAGGCAAAAATTAACCGTAAATCTCTACCTTATTACATCAAACTAGTAGAAACTATTAAACAAGAATTTCCACAAATTCACTTACATGCCTTTTCTCCCCAGGAAGTGCAATTTATCGCTAGGGAAGACGGACTAAGTTACACTGAAGTTATTACCACCTTGCGAGATGCGGGTGTAGGTTCCATGCCAGGAACCGCAGCAGAGGTGTTAAATGATAATGTGCGGCAAATTCTCTGTCCAGAAAAGATTGACACCGCTACTTGGCTAGAAATTGTCACTACAGCCCATCAATTGGGTTTAAATAGCACCAGCACCATGCTGTCAGGACATATTGAAACCCCACAACAGCAAATAGAACATCTAGAAAAATTGCGATCGCTACAAAAGACAGCTATTAACCAAGGATACCCAGCCCAGATAACAGAGTTTATTTTGTTACCATTTGTCGGACAAGAAGCCCCCAAACCCTTACGCCGTCGTGTAGGAACTGACCAACCAGTGTTAAAAGACGCACTTTTACTTACTGCGGTAGCACGGATTTACTTGGGTAATTGGATTCCCAATCATCAGCCGAGTTGGGTCAAACTAGGGTTGCATGGTGCTACAGAAGCTTTAGGGTGGGGTTGCAACGATATTGGGGGCACCCTAATGGAAGAACATATTACCACCTCCGCAGGTGCCATCGGCGGCACTTGTATGGAAGTTCAAACCTTACAAGCTGCGATTAAATCCGTACAAAGACCTTATCAACAACGGGATACTCTGTATCAGCAAGTTAGGAGTTTGTAGGGGCGCAAAGCTTGCCCCCAAGAGTTAGGAGTTTGTAGGGGCGCAAAGCTTGCGCCCAGGAGTTAGGAGTTTGTAGGGGCGCAAAGCTTGCCCCCAAGAGTTAGGAGTTTGTAGGGGCGCAAAGCTTGCCCCCAAGAGTTAGGAGTTAGGAAGTTATTATTCTCCCCCCTCTTCCTCCTCTCGCCCATCTCTCCCTAAGAATGATCCCCTGGATACCAATACAGGATAGGATGGATTTTGATTTAGGTATTTTTTCACTTTAATGATTATGAAGCGCTATTGGTCAAGTCTTTTAGCCCTAATTTTGGTCGTAGTTATCGGCTTAACAGGTTGTGGTACTAGTCAGGATGGTTTAACAGGAGATTATCGTCAAGATACTTTAAATGTGGTTAATACATTGAGAGAGGCTATAGAATTACCAGCAGATTCTCCTGATAAAGTAGCGATTCAAGCACAAGCGCGTCAAACAATTAACAATTTTGCAGCTCGTTATCAGCGAAATAACTCTGTTTCCAATCTTTCTTCTTTCACGACGATGCGCACAGCTTTGAACTCCCTAGCTGGACACTACAGTTCTTACCCAAATCGTCCAGTACCAGAAAAACTCAAGAAACGTCTAGAACAGGAATTCAAACGGGTAGAAGTGGCACTTAAGCGGGGTGCTTAATCATACTTTATCGTATCCCCAGTGGGGTGGGCAATGCCCATCCTACAAAAAAAGGGCTAGTAACTGTAACTAAAAAGCTGGAAATAGTTGGACAAAGTTTCCGAAATGTCGATATAATAGCTTGTATACATTACAAGAGTAAAAATTATGGACATAAACGAAATGAGTTTGAGTATAGGGGAGGCTGCCAATGAGCTAGGAGTCTCGACAAAAACATTAAGACGCTGGGCTGATGAAGGTAAAATACCTTGTGAACGTAGTTGTGGCGGACAACGTAGATTTCAGTTGTCAGATATAAAACGTGTCGCTCCTCGCAATATACAGCCATTAGAAGACCGAATCACAATTAATTACGCCAGAGTCAGCACTCACGACCAAAAACAAGACTTGCAACGACAAGTACAAGTCTTAGAATCCTACAGTAGAACCCATGGTTGGCAGTTTGAAACCATCCAAGACTTGGGAAGTGGTTTGAATTATAAGAAGAAAGGACTTAAAAAACTCCTCAAGCGCATCATGAAAGGAGATGTCCAAAGATTAGTTCTGACACACAAAGACCGTCTTTTAAGATTTGGTGATGAATTGGTTTTTGCAATGTGTGAAGAGTTCGAGACTGAAGTAGTGATTATTAACAAGTCGGTAGATGATACAAGTTTTGAGAATGAACTTGTGACCGATATGTTGGAATTAATTACTGTTTTTTCAGCTAGACTTTATGGCTCTAGAAGTCGTAAGAATAAAAAGCTTATTGACGGAATGACTGACGCAGTCAAGGATGCAACAAATTCTCAAAAATAGTTTGACAAAAATTGACAAAAAGGAAAGTTTGGGGATATTATAACCGGGTCAGGAAAAACGAGGTCGAACAAAATGAGTAAACTGTCTTACAGGAAACGATTAGCGACACCAATAGACGAAATGAACCCGCTTGGTGTCACACAATTTGAAGAATTATTGTACGCTTTCTCTTCTATATTTAGACAAGCGAACGTGGAGACAGTGAACTACATTTTGCCCCTCGATGAGTTCGGCGACAACGAATGGAATGAATGGAAAAAACATCTTCAAATTCGCTTCAAAATAAATGCTAGACAAGCCAATGGAATTATCTGTTGGGCAAAAGGTCAAGTAAAATCTGCTATAGAATGCAGAAAAAACCACATAGATGTTCTTAGAGGCAAATTAAAGTCTGCTAAGTCATGGGTAAAAGAAAAAGAAGATTTATTGAAGAAAGGAAGAAAGTATGTTGACTATATCTTAGAAGAACAAGCCAATTCCAAAAGAGAAAAACCAAAGAAAAGAAAAAAGAAAGTTCCTGCGAGAGGTTTACCTCTATCGATGTCTATCGATAAAAAACGTTCAAGCTGGCAGGAATTAAAATTTCAAATTCACAATAAAAAACGATATATTCACACTTTAGAAAAGAAGATAGCGCATTTATCTTATAATAAAAAACCTATGCAGGTAAAAGTTCCCGAATATCAAGTATTTGCGGTTGGTTCTAGTGATGAAACATTAGGAAATCAAGTTTGCCAATGGGATGGTGATGTAGTAACTTATAGAGTTCCTTATTGCTTGGAAGAAAGATTTGGAACTCATGTATCAACTCGCATTGGAAATTTTGAGAGAAAAGTCAACAGACTCCCTCAAAATGGTGCAAAATCATGGCATTTTTTCCACAAAAATGGCAAGTGGAACGCAACTGTTCAATTCACTCCAGAGAAAGTTGAAACAATTTCTAGGCATTCCGATTGGGGATGTATTGCTATTGATTTGAATCCAAGTTCTGTCGGTTGGGCTTATGTCGATAAAGACGGAAATTTGAAAGACCACGGAACAATTAGCTTGCAGTCTGGACTTCCAAAAGGAAAGCAGCAAGCTGAGTTTCTAAGAGTAATTAAAATTCTTAATGAACAAGCAGTAAACTACCCTTGTCCCATTGGACATGAAAAATTAGATTTTGAAGAAAAGAAAGTATCTCTAAGAGAACAAGGTAAGAAGTACTCTACAATGCTCTCTGGATGGGGATACAAGAAATTCTTTGAATTATTAAAAGCTTATTGTAACAATCGTGGAATATATGTTTATGACAAAATAAGACCTGAATACTCCAGTATTTCAGGCATGATAAAAGTCGCCAGAATGTATGGTTTGGGTTCAGATGAATCGGCTGCTTATATATTAGCAAGACAATTCATGCGACTAAAAGAACGTGTACCTGCCTCCATATACGCCTATCTCAACGTGAAGTTGCAAGGAAAGTCCGTGTGGAGCCAGTTCAAACAAGTGAATAATTTCTTAAAGTCTCGTGGCATAATCAATCGTCGGCACGATTATTATACCATCTCTAACTGGGAATCAGAGGTCAAGCTATGGAAAAGTAAACCTTCTGTTTGTGAAGGTTGAGGATACCTGAGCAAGCTTTATGCGCTTTTGGTTAAGGAAACTTCAAACCGCTGAGTTTTTCATTACCTTACTGTTTGTCTAACAAATGGTAAATCTGGGTAAGTTTTTAGAAGCGGTATCAATTTCAATTCAATACTGAAATACTGAAGTAAGTTGACAATTCGTAATATATAACAGATAACAGATAACTGAGAGTATCCATGGCAAGTGCGGAATTTACGCTTGTGGACAACAAGGAACCGATTCCCTTGGTTGTTCGCTCTTAGCGTTCCCGCAGGGTAGCAGGAAGCAAACATCAAATTGTTCTATTGAGTCCCCGTCCTTAATGACGGGGTCTTAATCAGATATGAGTGATTTGTGTAAGTTTTGTGTTGCATACCCAAATAAGTATCATGTATGCCTGTGGATACTACTGTATTATCGCTGGCGATAGAAGAAACTAATGACAAAGTTCAGTCAAAATTTCCTTTGAGTTAATTTAAAAACACAATGGGGCAACAGAAACAGGGATTTGGGAGTCTTTATATAACTAGGTCAGGACTTACGATATTGTCACAATTGGTATTTGGTGCGTGACGCTACAAACCCTAATTTACCGTAGAGTATTTATCACCCGCGTCACACACCCTACCCTTATAAATGTGCCAGTTGCGTAAGTCCTATAGGTTTGAAAACTCCTGTTTTTGAAACCTGGAATTTTATATACTTCACCTTTATTTTTTAAACCCCGTCCTTAAGGACAGGGTCTTACCAGAGTTGGGGTTAACGCTCATTTTTTCTTTTTATTTGTAAGTATGTCTAATCGTCCCTTGAATATTGCTACTTCAATGTTCTTTTGGCGACGTCTGTTCGCTACTGTTTTCATTTCCACCCTGGTGACTCCCTATGTGGGAAGTCAACCAGTTCAGGCTCAAGTAAACCAATATTGCCAGTTAACATCCGCTGCGGTCAAAGAAAAAGAAAAATTGCGCTTGTCGGTATTCAAAGGTAATCAACAGGCACAATATAGATACCAGCAACTGATACAACAACATGCTCAAACTGTCAAGGAATGCCGTAATCGCACTTGGCCCCAAGTACAAGCAGTTTGGTTGCGCTTGTACCCCTGTGATGCTCAACCAGGGGCAATTGAAGAGATTTTGGATAAAATCGTCAATGATGGTTATAACCAAGTTTATTTAGAAGTATTTTACGACGGGCAAGTACTGTTACCAGCAAATAGTAACCCTACAATTTGGCCCTCGGTAATTCGTACTAAAGGGGCAGAAAACATCGATTTGTTCTCTGCAACCATTCAAAAAGGGCGAGAAAGGGGTCTAAAAGTATATGCCTGGATGTTTACTACTAATTTCGGTTACACCTATGCCCAGATGAAAAATCGGGCAAGTGCGATCGCTCGTAATGGGAAGGGTCAAACTAGTTTATATGTAGTAGATAACGGTTCCCAAGTATTTGTCGATCCCTATAATTTGCAGGCAAAACGGGATTACTATCAGATGGTAACTGAGGTGATGCGCCGTCGTCCTGATGGTATTTTATTTGACTACATACGCTATCCCCGACAGGCTGGTAAAAATTCCATAGCTACTAAGGTTACGGATTTATGGTTATATAGTCCAGCTACGCAAAAAGCTTTGTTTGAACGAGCGCAAAATAACAAGGGATTGGCATTAATTCAGCGGTTTTTACGCAAGGGATATGTGACGGTGACAGATGTCGCTGAGGTAGATCGACTTTATCCCCAGGAAGGAGAACCCCTGTGGCAAGGTAGAGTTGTTCCCCCAATGGAACAAAAAGCAATTATACCCGCACAAGACAGACAACCCCTACTGCAATCACAATTGTGGCTACTATCCGTTGCCCATGCCATGCAAGGTATCCTGGATTTTGTGACATTGGCTAGTTATCCTGCAAAGCAGATGAACATTCCCGCAGGGGTGGTGTTTTTCCCTGGGGGAAATAAAAATGTGGGACAGGGTTATGATTCCCGCTTGCAACCTTGGGATAGGTTTCCCAAATCTCTGGAATGGCACCCCATGGCTTATGGTAAGTGTGGTAATGTCAGTTGTATTGTGTCCCAGGTGCAGCGAGTATTGAGTATGGCACAACCAGGTATGCAGGTAATTCCGGCTTTGGCTGGTAGGTGGGGTAAACCCATAAATGATCGTCCTTCCCTGGAAGCGCAAATGAACTCTTTACGGCGATTTGCACCCCAATTACGGGGAGTGAGTCATTTTGCTTATTCTTGGCAACATCCAGAACATGATGGCGATCGCAAATTCTGTCGCGTGCAGTGAAGAATTTTGTTGTCAGGTGGACAAAGAAGATAAGGAAGGATTTATTTAACTTTATTCCTTCCTGTTTATAGTCTTCTTTGTTTCACAATCCTCTCTGATGTATAAACTTCAATTAAATATTGGTTTACGATGATTGTTGATATACAATATAAAATTTTTCAGATATATTGCTGGATAATGTAGGAAATAGCTTCACAAAACTCTCCATATTGACCATTGCTATCAGGTTTTGAAAAACCTTGAAGTAACATTTGTTTTTCTGCATCGCTCAAGTCTCCAAAGCCTTCTAAGATTGCTTCTATAGCTTGACTACGCATATTTTTTAGCTTATCAATATTTAGGTCTAGTTTCTCTATAGTTGTCTTAGCAGCATCTTTTTTGTCTATAATTTCTGTTGGTAAAATCTGTCCATCTTCTGTATATCTAAAAAATTCTGTGCAGTTAGCATCTAGCGGGGAAACCATAAGATGTTCATCATACCATTCGTCTTTCTTGGCTCCACAATGCAGTGGTTCTTTACGCTCCCTTTCTCGTTGGCATGAAGCTAATAAATTTGTATATTTTAGTGCTAAATCGGGATAATGAGTCCTGGGTTTTAGATGTTCAATATGACTATTCTCTTTGCCAATACGTCGATTACAATAGCAACATATAAATCCTTGTTCCTGTAATAAAGATTGATCCAAACAGCCTTTTTCTGGATTTCTTAATATATCCCAATAAGGTTGCCAATCTTCGTTAGCTTGTTGTTTCCAATTTGTAAAACTTTCCGGTTCTTCACTTTTTTGGATATGTTTCACTGGTTCAGAATCTCTTTGCGTCGAATAGATACACCTGCTTTTACCAATTCTGGTTCATCTTCTCCAATTCTATCAGCAATTGTTTGATGCAATTTTCTTGCATCATCAAGATTTCCTTCATCAATTAATATAAACATATGATTTAGAAGATGCTTAATTTCTTCTGGACGTGCTGGCACACCCATTATATCTTCTAATATACGATTGCTATCTCTGCCAAAAGAGCTTTCTGGACGTTTAGCTATAATACCTTTATCTGTTTTTTCTAATATAAAAATACCTCCAGGTTTAACGTGACTAATTATCTGTGGTGAATGGGTAGTGACGATAAATTGACAATTAGGAAATGTTCTGGTTAAAGCAGGAATAATTTCTCTTTGCCATTGAGGATGAAGATGTAGTTCAATTTCATCAATCAGAACAACACCGCTACCTTGGAGTGGATCTGGTAAACCTGGATTCGCTATTGCCAAACGTCTTGCTAAATCTCCTACCATTGCTAACAAGCATTTTTCACCATCAGATAGTTGATTTATAATCAGTTCTTCACCTTGTTTTTGTACAGTCATACGCAGAGGTGAACGACGTACTCTTAGGTTGGAAAATTCGGGAATTAATAAAGTAATAGCTTGTCTAATTGCTTCTAGTTGTTTATCTTTATAATCACGATTATCTCGTAGTAATTCACTTTCCAAGTCTTCTCTATTTCTAAACCATTGAAAAAAGGTAAAAAAGTCAATCTTACCTCCACTCAATGCTTGTTGATAAGCATCTATTTGGGTAAAATTATTTTGATTGGGAATATCTAAATTAATATCAATAACTGTACGATTTACGGGATAGTAAACTAGCAGAGGAATGTTATATTCAGTTTCTTTTTGCCAGTGACGCCACATTGCATTAGCAATTCCTCGTATTTTCTCGTGCATTGAATCTTCAGATACCCCGTTACGATGCCGATGTATTTCCCAACTTTCTTCCCCATTATCCAATAGAATAGAAATTTCTAGGCTTGTGAATGTCTGCTGATTAGAAATATCAAGTTCCTTAAATGCTCGTATTTCTTCTTCTGGAAAATATCCTCCAATCCACTCTATAAATCTGGAAAGTAATAGAGAAAGTCCATCAAGAATACTAGATTTTCCCACTCCATTAATCCCAATTATGACGCTTGGAACCGTCTCATCGAAATCCAACGTCAAATCGCTGATTCCACGAAAATAAGTCATTTTTAGGCGCTTGACTTTAATCATAATTATGCCGATTTCAGTGAAATAGTGCCGCGATTGAAAACCTAGCTATCAGTACCAATATCGCTCATCTTTATCCTATCTGTAAACAGTTTATAAACAGCAAACGGCAGATGGGGAGATGTCATATCTCGTACCATTCAAGGGCAATTATGGAGAAACCGGGTAAATTTAGGAATATTGACCCATCAAAACCCTAATTTTTCGTTTATAAACCCGGTTTCTAATACAGGTACAAGATGTCAAGAGATGGAATAATACAATTCTCAATCCTTTGTTACCACTAATTTGTAGCGATGAATTGCAAAATGCCACACCAGACCAACTGCAATAAATCCTAAACCAATTAACCAAAATTGTACTTCAATCCAGAATACCAAAAATAGGCAAGACAACAAAGCGAACCAAGTTAACCATTTGGGATACAATCGTTCTCCATCGCTGAGTTGCAGTGCTGCGAGATTGGTGATAAAACTGCGGACAAGACTGGCAAAGGCACTAAATGACCATGTAGTCTTTAAATCACCAATTAACACTAATAGCGCGATCGCAATACCGACAATTATCACAGCCCAATAGGGTGTTGTCCCGGCATCATTCAATTTTGCCACAAAACTGGGCATATCTCCCCGCCGTCCCATGGCTAAAAATATTCGTGATAAACCCAAAATGGCGCTTAAAACTACACCTAACATGGCAGTAATAGCACCAATTGCTAAAATTTGGGCAGCCCCAGGAATTCCAAAGCTTTCGGCGACAACTTCCAAGGGAGCAGCTTGTAATCTGGCTGCATCACTAAAAGCCTCTGCACCAATGGAAGCCAAGCTGACGATGGCTACTGCGATGTACAGCACTATGGTAAGTATGGTGGTGAAAATAATGGCTCTGGGAATATTTTTCAGGGGTTCTACAACTTCTTCCCCTAAAGTGGCAATGCGACCATAACCAGTGTACGCCACAAACATCAGTGCTGTTGCTTCCAAAACATGATGACTCCATTCCCCAGGGTTGGTGATGGAAATACTCAGACGTTGTAAACCATTGGCTGGTAAAACGACTGAACCAGCGATCACCAAGAAGAGTAAGGAGGAAATAGCTACAGAAACAATTACAATGGTCGTTACCTTAGAACGACGCATACCACCCAGAACAACTAAGGTGAAGATAAATATAACAATTTCTGCGATCGCCACTACTAAACCTTTCTCTGGTAAACCTGTGAGTTTGAGGAAGTAGCCAGCAAAACCCAAAGCCGCAGATGCAGCTACAGCAGTTTTAGCTAACAAATATGTCCAGCCACCAATAAAACCCAACCAAGGTGTGAGGTATCTGTAGCCATATTCGTAAACTCCACCGCTGAAGGGATGATTAGCACCAAGTTGAGCGATATTTAGACCATTGCAAGCAGCGAGAAAACCAGCCAGAGCTAACGCCAGAATTACACTAGAACCAGATATTCCGGTAGCGATACCCAGGCTGACAAAAATACCAGCTCCCACCATGGATGCTAGTCCAATTAAAATCGCACCGAATAAACCCAATTCTCGCTTCAGTTGCTTGGGTTGATTTACATCTGACACTACAGTTTGTCCTTTAAATTAAATCTGTTGTCAAGCCGCAATTTGAAGTGATGGCTTGCGTGATTGAATTACATAACTATTCTAATCAATCGGACAAAATGCGGTTCAAGTTGTAGGGTGTGTTATGGTGTTAGCCTAACGCACCGTTTACCATTAGATCGGTTGCAGGAATATCATTCTAGCCAAGAAACCCACCTTGAAAGGGAGCATCCCAATTTTTGAAAAAGCCCTCACCCTAAAGGATGGGGCTATACGATCAAAGCCTGCCTTCGCAGGCTAAATAAACTTTTATAGCCTGCGAAGGCAGGCTTTGTTCTTGTAGCGATACCCTTACAGGGTATTGCCTAAAAATTGGGATGCTCCCCCTTGAAATCAATTTCAAGGAACCAATAAGACAAAGTACATTAAAACTAACAACTTGTACCAATGTCGTTTAACCCACATTCCCACCTTGAAATTAATTTCAAGGTGGGTTGTGAGGCTCAACGACATTGGTGCAAGTTATGAGTTAAAACGCACTCTCCTGCCTTTCCCAGTCTAATTTATCAGACTTTGCCTATGGGTTCCTGGGATTTCAATCCTAGGCGGGAAACATGGCTAACTAAAAATGGTACAAATTCTGCTTAAATTGTTGCAGCTGCGTTGCGCTGGGCGACAACACACCCTACATTTAGAGAAAAAAAATTTTAGATCGCTCCGCGACCCTACCCTTACAGAGGATAAAAAAAAGAAGGGAAAAGGGGAAAAGGGAAAAAGTGTAAAGGGCTAGTGAAAAGTCCTCCCGAACGCGCAGACAACCCGAAAACCGCAAGTGTGGTTGAAGCTGTCGCGCTCCGCCCTAAGGTCGTAGAGGCGGCACGCAGAGCGGCAGTTTTTAGGAAGGCTGATCCAGGAACCGGCCCGCAGCAAGGCTCTGCCAGATTTTTGATAAAGATTATCATTATTATTAAACCAAGGACTGCCATCTGTGGGGGCACCTTTATAGTTATCGTGGGAGTCATCAAGACACCATTCCCAGACATTTCCGTGCATGTCGTACAAGCCAAAGGCATTGGGGGGAAATTGTCCCACTGGAGTGGTTTCTTCCCGGTATTCTCCTTCGGGTTCATCAGCAAAAGTCTTGCTGGCTCTATAATTAGCTAACTTACCTGTTATTGTCTCGCCAAAATAAAAGGGTGTAGTAGTACCAGCACGACATGCATATTCCCATTCTGCTTCACTGGGGAGGCGATATTCCCATCCTGTATGTTTTGATAATCTGGCGCAAAATTCTACTGCATCGTACCAAGAAACTCGCTCTACAGGGCGGTTATCTCCTTTAAAGTCTGATGGTTCTGCTTTCAAGTCGCGGTTTACTTTGGGTAATGCGGCTACTGCTTTCCATTGCGCTTGAGTCACTGGAAACTTACCCATACACAAAGGCTGCACCGTTACTTGATGCTGTGGTTTTTCATCGTCATATCCTTCCCCTGCTGGCGAACCCATCATAAAAGTACCACCAGGAATATAAACCATATCCAAGGTGACACCATTGCCTAAATCTTCAGTGAAATATTCAGCCTCACCTTGCTCTCGTTTAATTTCCTCACCCTTTGCGTTTACCGTCACCACATCAAACAGGAATATTTGTGGCTTAGTTTCTGGTGCTGCTGGGGGTTCAACAGTGATTTTCCCCTCTCCCCTAGAAGAAGTAGCTTCAGTAGGGAAAATCTCTGGCTGTGGCTTTGCCTGTGGGGAAGATTGTCTCTGTCTGAGGGAAATTCTTTCAAT
This sequence comes from Nostocaceae cyanobacterium, assembly GCA_030065825.1. Taxonomy (GTDB): domain Bacteria; phylum Cyanobacteriota; class Cyanobacteriia; order Cyanobacteriales; family Nostocaceae; genus JASJCY01. The sequence goes on from JASJCY010000065.1 coordinate 20,117, forward strand.
GGCTTCCCAAGCATCTTCATCAACACCAGGTAACGCTAGAACTCGCTTCCACAGTTGCTTGGCTAACAACCAATCGCCCCTATTTTCCGCCAGAGACGCTTGATATTTTAATGGTTGTGCATCCTGGAGACTGGCAACCTTATGCAACAAAATATAGTAGATTTTGCGGTGGGGTTCTACCTTCAAATAAGGGTGCTGTAAGGGCTTAGAGTAGCGGTGATTTAACTGGGGGACATGATAACTCAAATACTGGTCTAAACGTTCCACAGTAGCGCAATTTGTCTCACCTTGCAGCCGTAATCCTTCCAATAGGGTATAGGTGAACGAACCATGTTGTAATTCATCAATTTCCCAAGCCTTTTGGTCAGCAGTGCAAGAATAGAAGGTAATCACTCCCTTATGTTTTTGCTGTCCAATTCCCAAACCGTCACGGCTACCTTCATTTCGACAAGCATCGATAAATAACACCACATTATCCGCCCCACTGCGACGTAATCGCTGGGTTACATAATCAACAGAAATAGCCGTTCTATCAACTGCTCTGGGATTGCTATCCAAAAACATCAAATAGTCCTGGTCTCTATAACGCCTACCATGACCAGCGAAAAAAAACCAGAGGTTATCCTCCGGATTCAAGAAAGGTTCCTCAAACAGTTCCTCCAAAAATCCGTAGAAATTAGCAAAAGTAGGATGACTTGGTATGGGTTGAGGATCGGCGGGAATTGGTTTTGAATCTTCTGTGAATAGAAACACCTGGTTAAATTTAGCTTCCCCCTCAAACCAAGCTTGCATCGCTTCAGCATCCCTCTTGGCATACTGGAGGTCTTGCAAATTATAGTACTGATTTATGCCAATAGCGATCGCCCAGTTTTGACCCATTGAGAATGTTGATTGAATACAACAATAATACAAAAAATACAGCCACCGTCACCTTGGAAAAACAATAAATTATCTCGTAGGGGCACGGCATCCATAATCTCTCGATGTATAAAATAATCTTGCTGACGCCGTGCCCTTACTTTACCAACGCTGTACCCTATCCATTATTGGATTTGGATATTTTTGAATACAGAGCTTACCTACGCTTAAATTTAAATGTCATCGCCCCTTTACCACCGGCTTTTCCGCCACCCATGCCAAATAGGCTAATTTGCCCTTCACCATTGATTTCTACGGATAATTCCACCTCATCCAATTGTATTTTAGAACTAGGTTGGTCAGCTTCATCAAGCATTTCCCGCATTGCTTGCAGAAACCCACTCATGTTTTGCTTGAGTTTACTTACCTCTAAAGCTGTGCGTTTGATTTTGATTGTGTCTTTCTCTATACGAATAATTTCTTCAGTAACTTCACTTCCATTCTTGTTATTACCAATTCTTCGTTTCACATCGTCACCGCTTCTATCGCCATTAGCAGTGGATTTTTCGCTGGTAGTAGTTGATATTTCTTCAGATACTTCTTCAGTAATAATCCAGATTTTATCGGGAGTAGAAATTTCTGATGACATAAGATTTATTACTTAAACTGCGCTTGATTATATTGACTTCATGATTAAAGTTGACAGTTCCGGGAATCTTGATAAGATAAGGACACCGCATTTGTCAGATTATTTTATACACCAATAGATAAGGGCACGGCATTTGTCAGATTATTTTATACACCAATAGATAAGGGCACGGCGTTTGTCAGATTATTTTATACACCAATAGATAAGGGCACGGCGTTTGTCAGATTATTTTATACACCAATAGATAAGGGCACGGCGTTTGTCAGATTATTTTATACATCGAGAGATTGTAGATGCCGTGCCCCTACGTAATCACACCGTAATCGAAAACTTGGTTATCAGTACCAATACCGCTTACCTCTTAAAGCCGAAATATTTCAGTTGGCGATCGCCATTGTTGGTGCGAATATCATGATTACCCAAAACCGCCTGAAATTTTACTCCTGCTTTCAGTAAATTTGCATAGGGACGCTCAAACACTGCGCCAATTTTTTCGATTTCACCATTGGTATAAATATTATCTCCCGCCATCACAACCAAGTCATAGGGATTTTGGCGGTGATAATTTGTCATGGCTTGGGCGACAGCATATTGACTGGGGGTACCAGTTCCGGTGTCTGCGATGGAAAGAAAGCGCAATAATAAGTCTTTTTGGTGAGGATTGGCAGCTATGACCTGTTTTGAAGAGATTTTCAGACTTTGATGGTTCATATAGCCGAAAAATCCGGCATCAATAACACTAAAGCCACTTAATAGTAAAAATTGACGACGTTTTAAAGACATATCTTAATTGACCAGCAAAAATCAAGTGATACATTAGGGCACAAGAGACAGCACTTTTGTATTTATATCTGATTTCCCTTGATACGGTACTTTGCAGGTAAATCCCATGTCACAAGATAATCGAAATTTCCAACCACCATCGCGACGGAAACCCCAGCACAAACCCAGTACACCCCCCCCATTTTGGAAGAGTCTGACTCTGAAAGCACTACGGGGAATCATTGGGTTGTTAGAAACAGCAGTGGTGAAACTAGAGACACAACAACCAGGGACTACTAAGGAAACTCGGGGTTTCTGGCAAAGGTTGTCATCACGCTGGAATAAGCTATTGCTGAATATTCGCCTGTTTTTGCCTGGAAGTGTATCAAACCGATTATCAGATACGGCTTTGACAGGAATCATTGCCCTAATTGCCGTAATAAGTCTGTGGACAACGACTAATTTGTTTACTAGTAAGCCAGAAGTCGAAAAAACTATTGCACAATCACAACAGGTGGAAACTCCTGGTAGAGGAACAAAACAGGCAATTAACCCTTTAGCGGAACAGTTAGAAACTCCCCCTACGGAAACAAAACAGGCAATTAACCCTTTAGCGGAACAGTTAGAAACTCCCCCTACGGAAACAAAACAGGCAATTAACCCTTTAACGGAACAGTTAGAAACTCTCCCTAGGGGAACAAAACAGGCAATTAACCCTTTAGCGGAACAGTTAGAAACTCTCCCTAGGGGAACAAAACAAGCAATTAACCCTTTAGCGGAACAGTTAGAAACTCTCCCTACCGGAACAAAACAAGCAATTAACCCTTTAGCGGAACAGTTAGAAACTCCTCCTAGGGGAACAAAACAGGCAATTAACCCTTTAGCGGAACAGTTAGAAACTCTCCCTAGGGAAACAAAACAGGCAATTAACCCTTTAGCGGAACAGTTAGAAACTCTCCCTAGGGGAACAAAACAGGCAATTAACCCTTTAGCGGAACAGTTAGAAACTCTCCCTAGGGGAACAAAACAGGCAATTAACCCTTTAGCGGAACAGTTAGAAACTCCTCCCATACCGAGATTGGTACTAACTCCAGAACAAACTTTAATTGCGGCAATTGAGGATCAAGTAGCAGAAATTAGCGATCGCTTTGCATTGGGACTAATAGAATCAATTCAGGCGAATTTTCGCACCAGTAGTCTAGCGATTAAAATTAGCGATGAATGGTATGGACTAGAAAAAAAGCAACAGAACAAACTTGCAGCCGATATGTGGAAACGTTCTCAGGAACTGGACTTTACCCATGTCGAAATTTTTGATTCCCAAAACAGGTTAGTAGCACGTAACCCTGTTGTGGGTACACAAATGATTATTTTTGCCAGGTAGGGGCGGGGTTTCCCCGCCCAAGATTGGGGGTGGGGTTTCCCCGCCCAAGATTGGGGGTGGGGTTTCCCCGCCCAAGAGTAGGGGGAGAGGGGGGAGAATTACTTTCCCATTCCCCATTTTGAGGAACTACTAGCAGCAATAGGTAATCATAATAATCAAGCTGTATGCACTTCGTTCTATGATTCCCCTTGAAATTGACATACTCCCACGAATAGAATTCGTGGGATTCTGGGAAAAAGAGCTTAGATCGCGCTTGCGTTCCCGTCTTACATCTACTCTCCCACTAGACAATGTCCTGCCTAGTTGAATTATTCCAAACAACCAGAACTGGTTTTCTTTCTTTAGGTCTGTCAGACTATTTGAATCCCGGATTTTACCCCTGGCGATTCAGTTTTTCCCAGTTAAACTGAACAGACTACATCTTCGGGCGTGGGGAGGCGTGTTTTACTCAACCAACTTCTGATTGAATCTATCACTGCGGATAAATCCACGCTGTGCTAAATTCTGTAAAAATATCACCACAGAGTCAGAAAAATCAAAATTCTATACAATCAGTGCAACAGCGATTAAATTCTAAGTAATTTTTGGAAAAAGGTATCTAATATATGGTCAATACAGTAGCAACACAAACAGTTCCAGTCACAGTTCTCACCGGATATCTGGGAGCAGGAAAAACAACTTTGCTCAATCGCATCCTCACCTACGAACATGGAAAAAAGGTAGCTGTAATCGTGAATGAGTTTGGGGAAGTTGGTATTGATAATCAGTTGGTTATTGATGCAGATGAAGAAATTTTTGAAATGAATAACGGCTGCATCTGCTGTACAGTCAGGGGTGATTTAATTCGCATTATCGGCAATTTGATGAAACGCCGCAATAAATTTGATCATTTAGTAATTGAAACTACTGGACTTGCTGACCCTGCACCAGTGATTCAGACTTTTTTTGTAGATGAAGATATGCGGGAGCAGTTAGAACTGGATGCTGTAGTCACAGTGGTAGATGCTAAGCATATTTGGGAACATTGGGATGCGGATGAAGCACAAGAACAAATTGCTTTTGCCGATGTGATTTTGCTCAATAAAACGGATTTGGTAAGTCCAGAACAACTCGATGATTTAGAATCACGGATTCGGGGAATGAATGCAATGGCAAAAATTCACCGTACCCTTAACTCTGAATTGGGAATGGATGCGCTGTTGGGGGTAAAAGCCTTTGATTTGAATCGCGCTTTGGAAATTGACCCTGAATTTTTAGGTGAAGATGCTCACGAACATGACGAAAGTGTGTATTCCGTGGCTTTAGTAACAGAAGGTGAGATGGATGAGGAAAAATTGAACGATTGGCTTTCTGAATTACTACGCACTCAAGGTCCGGATATCTTCCGTATGAAAGGCATTTTAAATATTGCTGGGGATGATAACCGCTTTGTCTTCCAAGGGGTACATATGCTTTTAGATGGTAGACCAGACCGACCTTGGAAAGCAAACGAAACCCGTAAGAATGAACTGGTATTTATCGGTCGTAATTTGGATGAAGCTAAACTTAAAGAAAGTTTCCTTACTTGTTTAGTATAAAATATATCACTTATACCCGATATTTTTCCTGTTAACTAATCCTTAACCTTTGTAACCCAGATTCCCAAGCACATTGCAGCTGCGGAATCTGGGTTAATTTGCTATGTTCATGAAAAATTTACACAAATTGTTATACCTTCATGAAAATTAAATAAAAAAATATTTACGAAATAATTATTTTTATATTTCAATATAAAGTAAAATATGTATCATAGTGTGTTCTTTTAATTTCTGACTTTTGGGGTTGCATACTCAGTCGTGTTAAGGCTTTAAGCCTATTCTTAGTTGTTCAACAACTTATTTCTTTCTGCAAAAAATAATACCCACATCTGTGTAAGTGATGCTTAAAAAAGTCTTATTGCCAACTGTAACTGTTTCCTTGACATTATTTGGTTCTTTTGGTCTACTTTTAGCCTTGCAAGGCTCTAAACCAGTACAGATTGACCTAGAGAAGGAACAGATTTTTAGTGGAAAATTGGGGGATCTTCTTCCTCTTCCTGTGCTAACTGTAATCAGTCTAGGAGCGGGAGTTTCCAGTGGAGTAGTTGTTGGATGGAAAAATTCTCTGAGTAAATCATCTGAGTTAAAGAAGCAGGTATCTCATCTCAACACATTGATATCGGAAAAAGACTCTCAAATTGAGGAGTTCAAGTTGTCTCCCTGGAATCTGCGTCAACTGAACTCGTTTCTAGATGAGGAAGAAAGTAAATCCTCAATAAACACCTCTGTTCCTGTTTTGCACAATAGAGAAGTAATTGCTGGGTATGGACAAGATGAGAAAATTCAGACACTGACGTACTCAGAAATAGCAACAGACACAAAAGCTAACAATAACTCAATCACTGTGCATCAGTATGATTCTAATCAGGAGGAGAAACCACCTGTATTGCCTACTACTCAACCTAATACGACCACTCAAGCCACTTGGATACAAATGTCTACAGCAGTTACTGAACCCTTAACAATCGCAAATCCAAGTCTTGAGATTGAAGAAGAAACTAGTAAAAAATCCCCTGTGCGCAGTGCTGTTGCTGGTTTTCCTGCGGCTCAATTTGCCATGGGAATGACTAAGGGAGGATGAAAATTCCTAAAATTGGACTGACACAACTAAAATAGTGCATTCAGCTTGCTTTTTATCTTGCATTATTTTAGGTGTATCAACTAAATCTGGTGCGTTAGGCTTATCTGACGCACCATGATAATTTGATATTTATTTATTGACAACAAATCTTGGAGTTTAAATTTATAATAATTTGATATTTTCGGGGTCGCTCTGCCAAAATGCTAATTTAAAAGAGCGAGTCTATGATTTATCTAATTTTTCAGTTTTTTTACACAGAAGATAATCGTAATTATTGGCTAGAAAAAGTCAAGGAAAGTCCCGGATTTAATCTTACTATATGGGATAAAGTAGGTCAGTTTTTATCTGCGGCAAAACAGATACATTCTTTGAAAATCAAACTCATACGAGCTGTCATAGAAACTAATAGCTTAGAAGAGTTTCTTCAAGTAGCAGCAGATGAAGGTTATCACATTACCCAAGAAGAATTAGCCTGGTTTGTGATGACTAAACAACAAATATGGCAACTACTTTCCCAAGCACAACAAAACTCATGTTTAAAAATGCAATTATTATCTGTTAAAACTCCTCAGGAATTTATTTCTCAAGTAGCAGAAAATGGCTATCACTTTTCTATCGAGGAGTTTGGTTGGTTTTTGACAGATATTAAAATGTTAGGAACCACTACGAATATGACGGGTAATAGACTATTCATTCCGTGTATTTCTAAGATATCAACAGCAGATTGGTTAAGCCTGGGAGAAGATTTGGGAATTGTGCCACCATTTTGCAATTTAGGATCTAAATTAGAAGGTGGCATTTTTCAGGACTATGATATCTCAGATCCTAATTATTTCCTTGAACAATGTTTCTTGCCTAGAGGCTATTTTGAAAAACGTCTAAATAGGTATGCGTAATGAAATAAGCTAAAGCGCATTTAAATTACATATTCAATTTTGCTATAACTCTTGTGGGGTAGGCATCCCTGCCTACCCTATAATACAAATTAAATGAGCTACCTACACAGTTCGCTAAGCTTTTTCCCGGTAGCGCTAATCCTGGTTACTAGAATTAGCGTAAGAATCCCCAACTATAAATTTATGTTAGTTGGTGGTGCGTTCAAAGAGCATCTTAAATAAAGAATTATCAACTCTACTTTAAGATGCTCTTTCATGAATTTTTGTCGTCAATGCAACCAAAATGTCAAAAATGTGATATATGAGGAGCTACATATATCAGCCGAGAGACACCTTTAAGCTATTAGGTTGTCCGAGATTACCTGACAAGACAACACCACGCTGGTTGGTATTAAGATGACGCAAAATCATGTAAATTGACTCGATTTTGTCGGTTGCATCGGCTTTTTGTGCCAAAGCTTCTAGGGTAAGGGGTGTTTTCTCTGTTTGCAGAACTTTTACTACCTGTTTCTGCAAATCTAAAATGCTAGCTGCGGCTTTTTTCCCAGCTTCTACCCCTGGTTGATGGTAGGCATTAATATTAACAAGGCTGGCATAGAAACCAACAGCACGTTCGTATAATGCAATTAATGCACCCACAGTGCGGGGATTGACTTGAGGAATGGTGACTGTGATTGAGTCGCGATGGTTTTCATAGAGTGCTTGTCTAGTTCCTTGGAGGAAGCCAGAAAGATAGTCACCAGCGGTAATTCCTGGTTCAATTTCCAAAGATGGTTGCTGACGGTCTTCTAAAACTTCTATCAAGGTAGCAAAGAAATTGGGTACACCTTCCCGTAGCTGTTGTACGTAAGCGTGTTGGTCAGTGGAACCTTTGTTACCATATACCGCAATACCTTGATAGACAGTGTTACCATCTAAATCTTTTTCTTTACCTAAAGATTCCATCACCAACTGTTGCAAGTAACGGCTGAATAACAGTAAGCTGTCCTTATAAGGTAGGACAACCATGTCTTTTTCGCCTTTACCATTGCCTGCGTAGTACCAAGATAAAGCTAGTAATGCTGCTGGGTTGTTTTTGATTTTTGCAACGCGGGTAGCATCATCCATTTCCTTGGCACCCTCAAGCATGGCACGAATATCAATACCCTGCAATGCTGCTGGTACTAAGCCCACGGTGGACATTTCCGAAGTACGTCCTCCTACCCAATCATACATAGGAAATGTAGTTAACCAGCCTTCAGATTTTGCCACACCATCCAGTTTACTACCAGCCATGGTAATAGCAATGGCATATTTGGAAAAATCAAGATTTTGTTCGGCATAGGCAGCTTTAACTTCTATCATGCCATTGCGGGGTTCTGGGGTTCCTCCAGATTTGGAGATTACTAACACCAAAGTAGTGGAAAGGCGATCGCGCACGCTATTGAGGAGGCGATCAATTCCCGCAGGGTCAGTATTATCGATAAAATGAATTGCTAGGGGTGGAGAGTCTGGGGATAGCGCTTCGGCTACGAATTGGGGACCAAGGGCTGAACCACCAATACCAATAGAGATAATATCAGTAAATCGTTGTGCTTTGGGGGGATGAATTGCCCCTGTGTGGATTTTATCAGCGAATACTTCGATTTGCTCAATGCTATTGTCAATTTCTTGGGTAAGTTCTGGTGTGGGAGCAAGATCGGGATTTCGCAACCAGTAATGTCCAACCATGCGGTTTTCATCGGGGTTGGCGATCGCCCCCCCCTCCAATTCTGCCATATCCGCAAAAGCTTTCTCGAACTTGGGAGTGCAAGCCTTGAGGAAAGCATCATCAAACCGCATCCGACTAACATCTAGATAAAATCCCAATCCTTCATGGAAATATAACCATTCCTGGTATCTTTGCCAAAGTGCAGTAGCGTCCATAAGGAAATCTCAGGTAAAGTGATTGTCAAACACCAGTTTAAGCGAACCTTAGAAGTAACCTTTGTCCTTCTTATACACTTTTAAACGTTGTAGGGGGAGATGGGGAAGAGGGAACAGGGAATGAAGAATGAAGAATGGGGAAGAGGGGGAAGAGGGGGAAGAGGGGGAAGAGGGGGAAGAGAAGAGGGGGAAGAGGGGGGAGGTGGGTAGACTAATATCTGACACCACATGATTATTTGCCAAAATTATACCCTGTAACCTTTATTATTTCGTAGGTGTGCCATAGTGCTACTTACCTTATTGAGAAGGTGCATTCCGGTGAACACCCCACAAGGGGGAAGTCAAAAGTCACGCATAATAGTGAGAGGTTCCGCTGACGCGTCTGCTAAAAGTCAAAAGTATTAAACCCCCTCACAACAAATCAAACAAACACAGCTTACTGTTTCCTGTTCCCCATTCCCCATTCTTCATTCTTCATTCTTCATTCTTCATTCTTCATTCCCTATTCCCCATTCCCCATTCCCCATTCTTCATTCTTCATTCTTCATTCTTCATTCTTCATTCCCTATTCCCCATTCCCCATTCCCCATTCTTCATTCTTCATTCTTCATTCTTCATTCCCTATTCCCCATTCCCCATTCCCCATTCTTCATTCTTCATTCTTCATTCTTCATTCTTCATTCTTCATTCTTCATTCTTCATTCTTCATTCCCCATTCCCCATTCTTCATTCTTCATTCTTCATTCCCCATTCCCCATTCTTCATTCCCTATTCCCTGTTCTCTGTGTTTCGGGACAAGTAGAGGGTTGACAAATGACAAATGACAATTGACAAATGACAAATAACTAATGACCGATGACTGAATTGATATGATTGACTATTTAATTTTCCTGGCAATTTCTACGTCTATTTTTGCTTTATTTGCCTTGGGACTAAACTTACAGTGGGGTTTTACAGGGTTAATTAACTTTGGTCATGTGGGATTTATGACCTTGGGTGCCTATGCAACGGTATTATTAACCTTAAAGGGTGTACCTGTAATTATAGCCGCAGTGATGGGGGCAATTGTAGCTGCACTCTTGGGACTGGTAATTGGTTTTTCTACCCTGCGTCTGCGAGAAGATTACCTGGCAATTGTTACCATTGGTGTAGGAGAACTAATTCGTCTAGTGGTGAATAACCAAGAATTACCCGTAGGTAACACCTGGATATCTGGGGCTTTTGGCGTTCAAAGTTACCCCATCCCCTTAAACAATTTTCGACCAAATATGTTCTCGAAATTGGTGATGATTGGGGTGCTGACTTTGGTAGCTGCTGTGGCGATGTTTTCCTTGTGGCGTTGGATTAATGCTAGCTTGCGCTTGGGTAAACAGCAAGAGTTTATCTCCCGGTGTGTAGTGGGAGGATTATTGGGATTACTGGCAACAGCAATTTATATTTCTGGGGTGATTTCTCTGTATAACTACACCCCCAAAGCCGGTTTAATGCTGCTGTCTTTAAGTGTATTAGCTTTTGTATTCTGGCGCTTAGAAATTTTAATCAACTCCCCTTGGGGTCGAGTCCTCAAAGCCATCCGGGAAGATGAAGAAGTGCCCAAAGCAGTAGGTAAAAATGTCTTTTGGTACAAACTACAATCTCTAATGCTGGGAGGTGCCATTGCTGGGATTGCTGGTGCTTTTTTTGCATGGCAACTCAACGCTATTTACCCAGATAATTTTCAACCCCAGTTAACCTTTGACACCTGGATTATGGTGATTTTAGGAGGTTCTGGCAATAATATCGGCACCATCTTGGGGGCAGTAATTTTCTTTGCTTATGATACGCTGACCCGGGAATTTTTACCGAAAATTGTGCAATTAGATTCAGCCCAATTAGGTGCTTTTCGGATTATGGTCATCGGCTTAATTTTGATGGTGCTAATGATTTGGCGTCCCCAAGGTATTTTAGGCAAGAAGGAGGAACTTACTCTTGGAAAGTAAAGCTAAGTCTGATTTTCCCCTACTGGCTGCAAGTGGACTCAGCAAAAGTTTTGGTGGTGTACATGCTGTCAATAATGCGGAAATTAAAGTCACACCAGGTAGTATTACTGGTTTAATTGGTCCCAACGGTGCGGGGAAAACTACCCTCTTTAATCTCCTCTCTAACTTTATCCGTCCAGATAAAGGAAAAGTGGTGTTTGATGGCGAACCCATTCAGCACCTACAACCCCACCAAATTGCCCAGCAAGGGCTGGTACGCACCTTTCAGGTAGCCCGTGCCCTTTCTCGGTTATCGGTGCTGGAAAACATGCTTCTAGCGGCGCAAAAACAAACTGGGGAGAAGTTTTGGGCTATGGTCTTACAACCCCATGTGGTAGCCAAGGAAGAAAAGGAACTGAAGGAAAAAGCTATGTTCCTCTTAGAATCCGTAGGACTAGCACATAAGGCACAGGATTACGCTGGTGGCTTATCTGGAGGACAACGTAAGCTGCTGGAAATCGGACGGGCATTAATGACTGACCCCAAATTAATCTTACTAGATGAACCAGCAGCGGGAGTTAACCCCACCTTAATTAATGAAATTTGCGATCGCATTGTGGCTTGGAATCAGCAAGGTATGACTTTTTTGATTATCGAACACAATATGGATGTGATTATGTCCCTGTGTGATCACGTTTGGGTGTTAGCGGAAGGACAAAATTTGGCTGTTGGTTCTCCTACAGAAATTCAAAGTAATTCCGCAGTTTTGGAGGCTTATTTGGGTAAGTCAGAATAGGGAATAGGGAATGAAGAATGAAGAATGAAGAATGGGGAATGGGGAATGGGGAATGGGGAATGGAGAATGGGGAATGGGGAATGGGGAATGGGGAACAGGGAATAGGCATAATTAAATGTAAGATAAAACCTCACCCCCATCCCCTCTCCTTAGTAAGGAGAGGGGTGCCTTTAGGCGGGGTGAGGTCTTATACTCTAAACGGATTAATGATTGTAGGTTGGGTTGTAGCTTGCTTCCCGTAGGGTGGTACCTAGTGGTTTGTCCCATAAAATATGATGGGGTTTCCATCACACCCACCTGGGACTATAAGTCCCAGTCTAATAGTCAAAGTCATATAAATATGACTATAAAACTAGCCATCAAAACGAATGGGACAGAACACTAGTGCTTTGTCCCATTAATTTTGTCAGTTTGTCCTAATCCTGAATGCTATATAACCCACATTCCGCACCCCACAACCTCCAAAATACGCTGATGCCAATAAGTAGTACATAAAAACTATTAAGGGTTTAGATTTATTGTCAACCAAATGAGAAAGATTACTAACAACTGTAGTAGTTATGTATTGGGTAACCAGTATCGTAGGCTTTATTAAGCGCGTTTAGTTTTGTTGATAGTAAGAACAGATTTTTATAAGTTTTTAAGCACACAAAGTGTGACAATACGAGCAAGGTGTTTTTCACATTTTACAGGTGCTATGTCTACTCTCGAAGAAATTGAAATTAAAAATATTGACCATTTGGGAATAGTCGCCGGGATTATTGATTCAATTGGTTTAGTCGAAATAATTAATAATAAGGTAGGAGAAGATATTTCCGAAAAAATTAGTTCTGGTCATGTTGTAAAAGCAATGATTTTAAATGGTTTAGGCTTTGTCTCTGCACCGTTATATATGTTTTCAATTTTTTTTGAGAACAAAGCTTGTGAACATTTAATTGGAGAAGGAGTAAAACCTGAATATCTAAATGATGATAAGTTGGGTAGAACAATGGATAAATTATTTAATCAAGGATTAAGTAGTATTTTTTTAGCTATTTCATTAAATGCGGTTAAAATCTTTGATGTTTCATTACTATTTGAACATCTAGATTCTTCGTCTTTTCATCTCCATGGTGAATATAATAAAAAAGATTTGGATGGTAATTCACGGGAAATAGAAAGCATAGAACCAGAAGAAATTAAAATAACCTATGGTTACTCTCGTGACCCTTCGGGTTCACCAGTCGCTACAACGGGGGGAACCCCCGCAACGCGCTGGCTCACCATAGACCAGATTTAAAACAATTTATTATTGACTTAATATGTTCTGGAGATGGAGATATACCAATTTTTTTCAAAACTGCATCTGGGAATGAAGCAGACTCGGCAAGTTTTGGAAAAATATTAGTTGACTTTAAAAAGCAAATAGAAGTTGATAGCTTGATGGTAGCAGATAGCGCTTTATATACTGCTGCTAATTTAAAATTATTATCTGATATAAAATGGTTATCTCGCGTACCATTATCACTAGCCGAAGCTAAAAGATTGGTTTCAAGTATTAATGATTCTGAATTAGTCAAAAGTCAAATAAGTGGTTATTCATATGCTGTGAAAGAAAGTAGCTATGCTGATGTTAAACAAAGATGGTTGATAGTTCAAAGTGAAGCTAGGAAGCAATCTGACCTACGACAATTAGAAAAAAGAATTAAAAAATCAGAGATTAATGCTACTTCGCAATTAAAAAAGTTACAGAGAGAAGAGTTTAATTGTCATGAAGATGCAATGAAAGCAGCATCAAAGTTATCTAAAAAATTCAAATATCATCATTTAGATAATATTCATGTTCATGAAAAGATATTATCTGGTAAAACAGAAAATAAAAAATATTTTCAAGTGATAGCAACATTATCAAAAAACGAAGTTGCCATTAGCAATAGTATTCAAAGTGCTGGACGCTTTGTTCTTGCTACAAATGTTTTAGATGAAAGCATACTCAGTAATTCAGAAATGATTTCTGAATATAAAGCTCAACAATCCTGCGAGAGGGGTTTTGGTTTTCTTAAAGACCCTTTGTTTTTTGCAGACAGTGTTTTTCTTAAAACTCCAAAAAGAATAGAAGCTCTGGGGATGATAATGGCGTTATGTTTATTAGTTTATACTCTTGCACAAAGACAAATTCGTGCTGCTATTTCATCATCTAAGTCTACTATCAAAAACCAATTAGGTCAACCTACAGAACGCCCTACATTAAGATGGATATTCCAATGTTTTCAATCTATTCACCTTGTATTTTTGAACAATGATAAACAAATATCTAATCTTACAGAATATAGGAGATATATACTAAATTTTCTACCGAGTGAATGCTATCAATATTATCAATGTTAGCTTCAATAATTAACATAATTATTTATCAAATTATTTATTATTAGAGTTAGAAGCTTTATTTCTTTTACCTCCTAGTTTTGATACTATTTTTTCTATTTTATTATTACAAACATTAGCTTTATATGGAAAAATATCAATTATATATAATATTTTATTATCCATAAAGTATAAATACTCCTTCAAATATAATACTTTCCTTATTGATACTTATTGACATTAGTTTTGTGTGGCGATCGCGGCGTACTAAACTAAAAAAATAGCTATTTGTGTGATTTGATTCTTTTTTATTTAATGTATTACCCGTGATAACCGAGTGCTACAGACTAGGGTGCGGAATGTGGGATATAAATTAAGGGTTTTAACGATATAAAAACCCTTCAGAACTAATGGGACAGACCACTAGTACTTTGTCCCATTAATTTTTAGGGGTTGTGGCACAGGCATCCTGCCTGTGCAGTAGTCAGGCATCCTTGCCTGACCCACAAGTTATTATTTTTACCATCAAATTTAATGGGACAGACCACTAGGCATACCGCAAGCGGAACCCGTAGGGTAGCCTAATTACTCCAAGCCACGACCTGTCTACGGTGTAGGGTAACCCAACAAAAACCTACTTGCTGTTGGGTTACTCTGCTCAAAGCCTCCCTCTGGTCGTCTACACTTCGTACCACTTCGTGGAAGCAAGCTACAACCCAACCTACGAAAAGTTAAGTTTTTAGCCGTTGGGAGTATATATTTAATTTGACCTACTTACTTATTGCATGTCTAATTTTTCTTCGTATTTGGTTTATCGGTGATTTTTCCCTGAGAAGGTAGTAAAACAAATTTACCTCCCTGCACCTCGACCAAAACTGGTTTGGTTTGGCGTTCTCCTTGTTGAAACTGGAGTGGATAACCAGAGGTTTGATTACCTGGAAGATTCACCTTTTTTAAGTTTTGTAAAATAGTTGCGCGATTGGCATTCTTTGAGAAAGAATTAATAAAAGCCATAGTTGCATCAAAACTAGTAGCAGTACGCCAACTAATTGCTCCTCCCCATTGTTTTGCTGCTTGTTGGGCAAAGTTTTGTGCTTGTGGTGCTTCTCGAAACCAAGGTACAGCTATAGTTAAACCTTCTACGGCATTTTTCCCTGATTTCAAGGTTTGGTTGCTGTAGAGACTATCTCCTCCTAACAAGTTTAACCCCTGGGGATTGGGATTTTCAGATAGATCCATCTGTTTCTTGATAGCTGTAGCAATTTGCAAAGCAACATTAGTGTCTTCTGTATCTGGAAACAACACTGCTGCTTGTGGGTGGTATGTACGCAGGGTTTTTTCAACCTCTTGTTCTATATCTTTTACATCGAGTTTGGGATTGGTTAAATCAATCTGTGGCTGAACCACTTCACCCTCTGATTGTTTAAACTGGTTTGTAAATTTAGTTGTGAGACTGCGACTGTAAGGACTGTCTGGATTTGAGAAAATCACTACTTTTTTTAATTTTAGTGTATCCGAGGCATACTCAGCTAACTTTTTCGCAGTCATAGCCTCGGAATTAACGGTTCTAAAAAAAATATTACTTTTTATAGCACTGGTATTAGTAGGAGAAATTACGGCTAATCTGGCTTCTTGATATTCAATCAATGCTGCTTTAATAGCCTCAGTATTAGCATGTCCAATTACTCCCAATAGTTCTTTATCTTTTACCAATTCATTAGCTACTTGTTGTGCTTGTTTTGGTTCATTACCATCATTAGCAATCACAACTTTTAGCAATCTACCATTCAAACCATTGTTATTATTAAACTGATTTTGTGCTTGTGCCACACCACGCAAAATTTCTTTTGCGGTTGATTCTTCATTATTTTTTGCTGGTACTATCGCTGCTAAAGTCAAAGGATTGCCCTTGTTCATAGCAATAGCATTATTGTAATAAATTAATGGTTCTGGCTGATTACGGTTATCTTTAACGGCTTGTTTAAAGAATGTAACAGCTTGTGGGTATTTTTTGTCTTTGAATGCTATATTTCCCTTTTTAAGATTGGTGTTAGCAGTTATAGGAAAGAGG
Organism: Nostocaceae cyanobacterium; assembly: GCA_030065825.1. Taxonomy (GTDB): domain Bacteria; phylum Cyanobacteriota; class Cyanobacteriia; order Cyanobacteriales; family Nostocaceae; genus JASJCY01. Next base: position 36,397 of record JASJCY010000065.1, read on the forward strand.
GTGCGATCACCATTACTAATATAAGCCTGCGGATTTGATTGACAAAAAATTCCTAATACTTTTTCTTCGTTTGGTGCGCAGGAGTTTGAGATTTGAGAAACACCAACACTGAAAAAACTAATAATTATTCCTGCTACTGCCAGTGTACCTAAAACAATTCCCTGTCTTTGGTTATGGTTGTTATAGTATGAGCTTGAAGTATTGGTTTCGGCAACAGTATCGCCTGTATTTTTTGTGTAATTTGGCTGTTGATTATCTAGTTCGTAGGACGAATTAATTTCTTGTTTTTCAATTTTTTTTAATTTTCTGATTTCCTGTTCCAGTGGATGACGTTGCACTAACCAGCGCTGGACAAATTCAATTTTAATTTTTTGCTCCGTATCATCTACAAAGCCATTTTTCACAAGGTCTTTAGCAGATGTTAGCAGAGTTTTTTTTAGTACAATCCCATGTTTTTGGATAATTTTTAACGGGTCTTCAGCACTTTTTTGTGACTGTTGTTGGGATATTTTTTGAGCCTCAGCTACAGCTGCAAAAACGATTTTTTCCCAAATAGATAATCCATCCCAAAACCATGCTAAACCAGCTTCAGCAAGTTCAATTGCTTTATCTACACTTGCATCTATATCTTCCTTCGTAACTTCCCATTTATCTAATTTCCATGCCCTACCAAAAACAGCAAAACATATACTTTGAGTAAAATAGGGATGTCCCGCTGAAAGCTTGATAATTTCTTTTATTGCCTCAGGTTCGTATTTTAAAATGTCCTTAGCAGGCTCGGTAATTAATCTTGTAGAATTTGTTTCATCTAGCAAACCTATTTCTGCAATTGGTGCATCTTTAAATCTGCCGAGAATATTCGGCATATCTGTAGATTGCCTTTCTAAAAATAAAATTATGAATATTTTACGATCTAACTCCAGAATCGAATCTAAATATATAAATAAATTTTCCAGAATTTGACTGGAATTTTCATTATTTGTAGAAACGTCAAATTCATCTAGTAATAGAACTAAATTTCTGCCATCGATTTCTTGATATATTTGGGGTAAAAATTTGCTAGAAAAAACCAATGGTTCCTGCTCTAGTTCTTCAATGGTAGGTAGTTTTACATCGTTTGTAGAAAGTTTCAAATGCTCTATAATTTCTTGAGTCATCTCCAAGAAAATAGTGCTAATATCGTCTTGAATATGGTGTTCTAGGTCAAAGGGAACAAATAAAAATTCATCCAGGGCAACAAATTTAGGAATATTACGGATAATAGATGATTTCCCTATACGTCTTTGACCGTGCAACAATATCGCTTGTTCACCCTGCCTCAAATTATCCTCAATAAAACGAAATAATCCTTCTCGTCCAACAAATAATTCTTGTTCATCAATTGGACGACCGATAATGTAAGGATTTCTCCGAGCTACTGAATCTGTCATAATATTTATGATAGCTCTGTCAAGCTACCCATTACATTCTATTGTTCTTCAAACACTCCCACCAAAGTATAATTCGCATAAAAGAGTAAAATATTACTCAGTTAATGGGACAAATTGACCTACTTTTACCTGTACTAAAATGGATTCGCTCTGGCGTTCCCGTTCATTAAACCGGAGTGGATAACCAGAGGTTTCACTTGCAGGAATCTTTATATTTTTTAATTTTTCCAGAATTGTTTTCCGAGAAGGATTATTAGAAAAAGACTTAATAAAAGCCACAGTAGCATCAAAGCTAGTAGCAGTACGCCAGCTAACGGGTGCTTGCCATTGTTCTATTGCTTTTTGGGAAAAATCTTGAGCTTCTTGTGCTTCCCTAAACCAAGGTACTTCGACAATTAAACCTTCCACTGCTTCAGCACCTTGCTTTAAGGTGTTATTGCTATACAAAGATGCCCCAGCTAATAACTTAAGCCCTTCTTTACCATGATTTTTAAGTTGAAGCATCAATTCATAATTAGCTTTGGCAATTTTTAGAGCAACATCAATGTGTTGTGTATCGGGAAACAACATCGCTGCTTGTGCCTGATATATAAACAGACTATCTTTTAATTCTTTTTCTATATCCAGTGTTGGACTAGTAATATGGATAAGCGACTTGGGAACCACCTCACCTCCTAATCTTTCAAACTTTTTCGTAAATTCTTCTCTGATACTGTTACTGTATGGACTGTTCGGATTTGCGAAAATCACCACCTTTTGTAACTTCAAATTCTTAAAGGCATATTCCGCTAATTTCTTTCCGGAAGCAGCATCGGAAGGGGTTGTTCTAAAAAAGACAGGACTATTTAAGAAGATACTACTGCTAGTAGGAGAAATAATAGGTAGTTTTGCTTTTCCGTATTCTTCTAGTGCTGCGCTGGTAGCACTACTAGAGTTATGTCCAATTATTCCCAGTATTGATTCATCTTTCGCTAATTCCGCAGCCACTAATTTGGCTTGTTTTGGATCGTTATCATCATTAGCAATCACAATCTCTAGCAACCTACCACCTGAGCCTCCTTGTTTATTAAACTGATTTTGTGCCTGTGCTATACCACGCAACATTTCTTGAGCTATTTCTTTGTTTCCGTCTTCTGCTGGTACCACTGCTGCCAAGGTCAATGGAGAACCCCTGAGACGGCTAAGGGCATTGTTGTAATAAATTAGCACCTCTGGATCGTTACGGTTATCGTCCACAGCCTTCTTAAAGAACTGTGCAGCTTTTTTATAGTCACGTTCTTTAAATGCTTCGATTCCTAGGTCACGATTGCGGTTTTTAATATCAGAAAATATACTGCGATTACCATTACTAATTCTATTTTTAACTGCTTCATCCTCACTCATAGGAGGAATACTATTCTTGTTATATGCTACACAAATAATACCAAATTTTTCTTGTTCTCCAGTTGGGCAAGGGTTAAACAATCTATAAACTCGACTAACCGCAGGTATAGCAATCGCTATTATTCCTGCTATTAATAAGACTTTAAGACTTTGTTTTTGTCTCAGCCAAAAGGCAATGTTTACAGATGAAATGTCTCCTTGAAAAATAGCAATTTCTGCTAATCTGTGATTTGCTGATAACCTGTTAGGTTCAATTTGTAAAACCCGCTGATATTGCTGCTTTGCCCTTGCAAACTCTTTTTGGAGAAACAACCTATGTCCATATTCTTCCAAAGCATTTAAGAATCTGTCTTTGTTGCGTATGCGGTCAAATTTGTAGGCTCGCTTATAAAGTTCTAAGGCTTGGTCAAAATTACCAATTTCCAAGTTTAGTTTAGCTAACTCTAATATAGTTAGAAAGTGATTGGGATTCAGTTCTAAAATCTGATGATAAATCTCCAGTGCATTCTTTTTCTTATTATTTGAATACAAACTAAATGCGACAGAAAATAACTGCTGAACATATTCTTGCTCTTGTTCTAGTTTCTCTAGTTCAAATATTTCACGTTTTACTGGGTGTTCTTTCACCAACCAACGGCGGACTAATTCCACTTTTATTCTGCGTTTTGTATTATCCAAAAAACCATTTTCTGCTAACCTATCGACTGCTTCAAGCAAGGTTTCTGTTGATTTAAATCCATGATTTTTATCCAACAATATTAGCGGATCTTCCGGTAAATTATTAGCTTGATTATTAGCTATTTCTTGAGCTTCCGCAACCGCTGAAAAAACTACTTTTTCAGCAATAGGTAGTCCATCCCAAAACCATACCAAACCAGCTTGAGCATTGTCATCATCAAATATTCGCTCTACAACAATTTCCACATCTACACGAGTGACATTCCAATTACTTTGCTCCCTTGCTTGTGAAAAAAGAGTAAAGCAAATTACCTGAGTAAAATAAGGATGCCCCGCTGACAATTTTAAAATTTCTTGTATTGCTTCTTGTTCGTATATCAGTATTCCCTCAGATGGCTTAGTAATTAGCCGTTTTGCACTTAAATCGTCCAGCAATCCAATTTCTTGGTAGGGTGCTTGCTTAAACAAATTGAGCAGGTTAGGCATATCATCTAGAGACCGTCCTACCACCGGAATAATAAATAAATTTTCCTGCTGTCTGATTAGCCTAGCTAAATAGTTAAAGAAACCTAAACCTTGTGGGGTTAGAGTTGAATTTTGATTTTGATTATTGATGACATCAAATTCATCCAGTAAAAATACTATCTTCTTATCATTAATTAAATGAAAAATTTTTGATAAAAATCTCTGAGCAAATATACGTGTATCACTATTAATTTCTTCTAATGTTGGTAGTTTTATTTTATTTGGTTCTATTTGCAGCTGTTCTATTATTTCTTTGGCAAGGTCATGTAGAATATCACTAAAATGTGACTGACTTCTGTGTTGCAAATCAAATAAAATAAAGACAAACTCATCATTCCCTACAAAATTGGGAATTTGTCTGAGTACAGATGACTTACCAATACGTCGCTGACCATGCAATAAAATAACTTTTACACCCTGGTACAAGTTATCTTCAATGAAGTGAAAAAGACTTTCTCTACCAAAAAAATGTTTCTGGTCATTGATAGGACGACCAATAATGTAAGGATTTCTGTTAGCCCTTATCTCAACCATATTTTTTCAAACTAGCAGGCTCTAAGTTAGTCTGGAAGTGTTTTCCCTGAAAATACATCTTCCCTTTACCAGTCTGCAAAATCGGGGATTATCATCTCTATAGTGTCATATCTGGAGAGCAAGTGCCATATGAACTCAATAAAAAGCAACTTACAGTTACTCTTGACTCATAATACTACTGGCTTCTACACTGCTATAACCTTAATTAATTCCTGAATACTTACTGCTATTGATTTGATAACATTTGTATTTTCCTTAACCCAATCCATTGCCGTTTTCATTTGCTTGACGTGTCCCTTATTCATTTTCAGAAATACACGTTCTCTGTCTTTTATTTCTTCTGGACTACTGTTTATAATTTCGTTAATTACCCAATCATGCATTAAAGATGCTGCTAAAGCATAGATTTTTTTGCCTGATTGATTATTAGAGATAATGATTCCACGTGTTTCTAGATCATTTAGATTTTTATTATGCTTCTTTAAAAAATCATCAATATCACTTAAATCATAACTCTTTTTTTCTATTCTACCTTCCACATAATCTAAGGCTATCCACCTGATAAGCATCCGTTCTATATCATTCAAAGAGTTCCATATAGCCCGGATTATTGTATTATCCAACTGTTTTGCTAAAGTATTAACAGAAAAATTTGCTTGCTGATTTTGCTTGTATAAAAGAAAACAAACCATTTGTAAAAGTACAGGATAACCACCAGTCATTGTCTGGATTTTAATTCGCAAGTCATCTTTCTGCCTGAGTGCTTCAGGCATTTGATTCCACAAAGCTACTACTTCAGGTTCTTGAAATGGTGGCAAAGGAAGGGAAATATAAGGTAACAAGTCATTGTAAGTAGTTACTGAATCTAGCGGTTTGGATGAGGTCATAATGGTAGCAAGGCGTTCATATGCATGGTGGTCTGCCAAATTACGAAACTCTCTAAGAAAATTTACTATTTCTATATGGTTGTCATCATTTTTAGTTTCGAGAATATAATCATAGTTATCTAATAATAAAACCAAGTACTTATCTTGCTGGTAGATGTGTTGTAAGATAAGCTTTATATCATTTTTAAGGATTACTTCTCGTTTTAATAACTTGTCAATTTCAGATTGCAAGGAGTCAATGTTTTCCATTATCGACTGTATAGGATTATCATTTTGATACTTTTCTTTCTGTTTTCGCAAAACTTCTTTAATCTCAGATAATACTTCTTTCCAAAATGCTGATGAAGAAAAATTATCTATTATTTCACAGTCAATATAAGTAAAAATATATTTATTATTACTAATCTTAATTATTGTGGATTGTTGCCATATTTCAGGTGCAGCTAAATATTTGAGAAATGATGTTTTCCCTTTACCTGGACTGCCATAAAAAACCCAACTACTGGCTCTGAAAATTTGAGTCAAAGCAATATCTAATTCATTTTCACGACCTAAGAACTGACTTGGTGGAACGAATTTGCCAATGTAATAAGGACCTGCTGCCAATTTACGAAGTTCTTCTTCTACCTTGGCTAATTTTCGTTTTGCTATTTTATTATTTGAATCTATTGTTAATAGATAATTAAACTGCTTTGCGGCTGCATCTAATTGTCTTTGTGACATTAGGGATTCGCCGTAGTTCAATAGGAGTTCGACTAATCCCTCTTTGTAGCGTATAGGTTCTATTTTGTAAGCTCTTGTGTATAATTCTATTGCCTTAGGGAATTCTTGAAACTCTAAATATGCTTCTGCCAACTCAAATAGAGCACTGAAATGATTTGGATTGGTTTCTAAAACCTGTTCATATACATTGATTGCATTGTCAATCTTGCCCTGGTGATAGATTTCCCTAGCTTGTTTGTAAAGTTGATTAGCTTTTTCATCAATGTTTTCTAGTTGGTAGATTACTTCTGTTAAAGAGTATTGCTTTACTAACCATCGGCGAACTAATTCAATCTTAACTGTATAGGTAGAGACCCTAGCATCTGTTACTTTTGATTTTTTTCTCTTCTGTAAAAACTTCCACTTAACCAATCGTGTTTCAGCTTTTTGCAGTGCTTTTGTCTCAACAACTCCAGATTGCTTTAGTAATTCCAGTGGTTGCTGCACAGCAGACTCAGAACCCATAATTTTTAATTGTTGTAACTCGGCAACTGCTGAAAATATGACTTTCTCAGGAATAGATAGTCCTTCTCGAAACCATACTAATCCAGCCTGACTCATTTCCATTGCTTGCTCGATAATATTTTCTACATCAGCACGATTCACCTGCTGTTCCATTGCTTGCTCGATAATATTTTCTACGTCAGCACAATTCACCTGCTGTCGTTGTTTCTTCCTAGCACCCATAAAAATAGCAAAGCATAATATCTGGGTAAAATAGGGATGTCCTGCGGACAAATCCAGAATTGCTCGGATTGCATCTGGTTTGTACTCCAGCAAACCCTCCGCAGGTTTGCAAATTAGCTGCTTAGCATCCTCCTCACTTAATAAACCAATTTCTTTTCGAGGAGCACCTTTAAACAGAACAAGCATCTTTTTCATATCTTCAAGTTGCCGACCCACCACTGGAATAACAAATAGTTTCTCCTGCTGCTTAATCAGGTATTCTAAATATGAAAAAAAATGCTGATTTGCTGTGCTAAATTCAGTATTGTTGAGAACATCAAATTCATCCAATAACAATACTATATTTTTATCGCCTAATGCTTGATAAATTTCAGGTAAGAAGTTATTAGAAAAAATGTTGGTATTTTCTTTAAACTCTTTGACGGAAGGAACTTTTATACTCTCTGAAGATAAGTCTAAAGAATCTACTATTTCTGTTGCAAGACTGAATATAACATCACTCAAAGCTAAGTGAACTTTATCTTGCAAATCAAATAAAACACAAACAAAATTATTCTGAATAGATCTGGTAATCTGGTAAAGTAAAGATGACTTTCCAATACGTCTCTGACCGTGCAATAAGATAATTTGTTGTTTCTTTATCAGGTTATCATTAATAAAATCGAATACGTCTTCTCTGCCAAAAAACAATTCTCTTTCTTTGATTGGGCGACCAATTATGTAAGGATTTATAGGATTTATCTGCATATTGTAACTCTCCTCTACATATATTTAATAAACTAACAACTCTTATCTAGAATAAGTCCACCCTTCTCTGAGTAAATCTGTGTTGATATGTGGTTTCTTTATTTATTCCTGCACCACACTCATCAATTGCGAACCTCTATACAGCAAATAATCTTAAAAGCACCTGTATTCCCTGGGGAATTCTTTTCAAGATAGGAATAACATCATCTTTATGCTGTCCTAACCAACCAATTGCATTTGTGAGTTTCTCTGCTTGTTTATGGCTCATCAAATTGAGAAATACTTTTTCTCGTGCTTTTAGTGATTCTTCATCCGTATTCCATACCTGTTGAATTACCCACCTTTCCATGATAGATGAAGTAAATGAATACATAGTTCTTTGTTCATTTACCTGATGGACAATTACACCTTGTTCTTCAAGCTTGCTAAGTTCCCGCTCTTTTTGGGAGAAGATCAGGTCAGTTCCACTCAAATCAAACTGTTCTTTCTGATGTAAACGACCTGAAAAATTAGAGAGTGCTATAAGCATCAATAAAGTCTGCTCAACTTGATTTGTTCTATCCCAAATATTTTGGAAAATCTGTATGGTACTGCTTTCAAAGTCATCCATAAATGCTTGTGAATCAGGAACTTTATCAGTTTCTAATTCTATGTAAAGTAAAAAACCAGCAATTTGTAATAAACTTGGATGTCCATCAGCAATTTCTCTAATTGCATCCCTTGCTTCTGGTGTTCTTAATGGACTTAAGAGTTGAGCAATTTCGGTATTATTAAATGGTTTGAGACGTTGAAATAAATAGTGATTATACCAGGGAGATTTGCTGGGATTGAGTTCGGGACCAAGTTCATTTAACCTCCTGAGTGATGTCACAATCATCGAGAAATATTGCCTTTCCCGAAAGTGAACAGCCAAATTACGACACTCACTCAAAAATTGTTCCATGTTGTCGTGGGTGTATTGCTCGTTTTCCTGGAGTGCAACGTCATAGTCATCTACCAGCAATACCAAAAACCTGTTCTGTTTGCCAATTTTCCGCAATATTTGGCGTAAACTATCTTTTGTGGTTTTACCTTCTTCTATCAGTTTGGCAATTTCAGCTTGCAATGTCGGTTTATCGTCTAATTTATCTTTAAGTAAACTCAGAACTTCTTGCCAAAAGCCAGAGGGGGTAAAAGGGGATATATTCTCACAATTAAGCAAAACAATTACAGCCTGGGATGGGTCTAATCCGTTTTCTTCCCAAGTTTGGGAGTCAGCCAGTTTTTCCAGAAACGAAGTCTTACCCATTCCCGGACCACCCCAAATGGCTAAGTGACTGCGGTTATAGATTTGATCGAATGCAGCTGCAATTTCCGATGTCCGTCCTACAAAATGTTCGGGAGGAACTGGTTTATCAACAAAAAAGGGGTTGCGTGAAACTGATTGTAAGGACATTATCTATATTATGTTTTCACAAAATTATAATATTCAATACACTTAAATTAGGTTTGTTTTGTCTTATCTGAATAATTAGGAACATCCCATTTTGGCTAAGTAGATAGGCATAATTCAATGTAGGATCAGACCTCACCCCCATCCCCTCTCCTTACTAAGGAGAGGGGTGCCGTCAGGCAGGGTGAGGTTTTATATTTAATTTGACCCACTTACTTAATTGCCTTGAAACAAGAAGTTACTCACTTACGTCAAGGATTGGCAGTCTACACCAAATATATATTCATTTTGCATCTAATTGCCAGATATAGCTTTATAGACAAGATTTGATTTAAAGGTGTGACAGTGCCCTATCTCTACTTTTGTGATTCAAATTGCTTTCAATATTGGCAGTAATTGTACTATTTAATGCCATATTGGTGAGTACAGAGAATGTAAGGGGGCACTATTATGCAACATCAAGAAGGAACCTTCCAGGGTGCTGGAGGTATGAATCTGTACTACCAAAGTTGGCATCCCCAAGGGAAAGTACGGGCTACTTTAGCCATTGTCCACGGACTCGGTGGTCACAGCGGTCTATATGATAATATAGTTACAAAATTAATATCGAAAAATTACGCAGTCTACGGTTTTGATTTGCGTGGTCATGGGCGATCGCCTGGTCAGCGGGGATATATTAATAGTTGGCAGGAGTTTCGGGAAGACCTAGGAGCTTTTTTACAGTTTATTAGTACCCAAGAACCAGAATCCCCCCAATTCCTTTTAGGTCACAGTTTGGGAGGGTTAATGGTTCTGGATTATGTTTTACACTGTCCCACGGAAGCATCTAAATTGCAGGGTATAATTACCTTAGCACCCAGTTTGGGGAAAGTGGGAGTTTCACCATTCAAGCTGACTTTAGGAAAGATTCTCTCCCGGTTGTTACCCGGTTTCACCTTAAATAGTGGTTTAGACCCCAGCGCAGCTTCCCGGGATGAAAAGATTTTAGTTGCATACGCTCAAGATCCATTACGACATACAAAAGGTACTGCTCGTTTAGCCACAGAGTTTTTAGCCACCGTTGCTTGGGTGCAGTCCCACGCAGCAGATTTACAAGTTCCTTTGTTGATTCTCCACGGGGAAGCAGATCGGGTTACCATACCCCAAGCAAGTGGAGAATTTTTCCAACGGGTGACCTTCTGGGATAAGAAACGGGTGGAGTATCCAGGAACCTATCACGAGATCCAAAATGATATCAATTATCAAGAGGTATTAGCTGACTTAGAAGACTGGTTGGAGGAACACCTAAGCACTAAACGTGATACAATTGAAACACCATTAAAACATCAAGCATAAAGTTTGCCATCAGGCATAATTGCCCCGGATAAGTTGGCTCCAATTAATTTTACCATCAAGCGATTACCAGAATACATCCGCGCTCCCGTTAAATCAACTCCCCGTAAATCAGCACCACTTAAATCGGCTCCAATCAGGTTAGCAGAACGTAAATTGGCTTCTCTGAGGTCTGCTAATAGTAAGTTTGCCCGAAACAAATTGGCTTGTGACAAATTTGCACCTCTAAGATTAACTTTGTGCATAAAAGTATCGCTGAGATCGGCACCACTCAAATTGGCATAACTCAGATTTCTGCCAGATAAATCCTTGTTACTCAAGTTTGCCCCACTGAAATCCTTACCACTCAAGTCTGGATTCGGTTTTGGTGGTTTATAGGTATAGGTTGCTTGGGGTGGCTTTCTCCTTGGTGGAGATGCTTGGTAAGAAGACTTTTGGGAATAAGACTCTGACTTACGGGAATTTTGATGCTGGAAATTAGACGATACTCCAGGGGAGTCCCTTTGCGATCGCAATTTTTCCCGGTGCAATCGCAATTTTTCCCTAGCCTCATTAATTTCTTGTAGCTTTTTTTGGGCTTTTTCTTGCAGACGCAAATTCTCCCGGGGAATGCGATCGGGATGCCAGACAAAAACCAAGTCTTTGTAAGCTTGGTTAACTTCTTCTAATGTTGCCCCTGGTTCCAAATCCAAGGCTCGATAGTACCGCTCCAGCTCTCTCATAAGCTTAATATAAGCAATTTTACTTGCAAATTAACTTTATTATGAGTGATGTAGGTTCCTCTCAACTCAATCCTTAAGCAAATCTCTCAGTTTTTCTCAAATTTGAGCTAGTTTGAAAATAGGGAACAGGGAATAGGGGATGGGGAATAGGACTAGTGGTCTGTCCCATTAGTTTTGATGGCTAGTTTTATAGTCATATTTATATGACTTTGACTATTAGACTGGGACTTATAGTCCCAGGTGGGTGTGATGGAAACCCCATCATATTTTATGGGACAA
>JASJCY010000287.1 GCA_030065825.1 Nostocaceae cyanobacterium
AGAAGTAGAACAAATTACTCTAGCGCTAGAGTTTTTTGGGGAGGTAGAAACATCAATAAGAGCGCGATAGTTTTCCAGAAGTAGAACAAATTACTCTAGCGCTAGAGTTTTTTGGGGAGGTAGAAACATCAATAAGGGCGAAGTGTGTTTTTTGGGTAGTAAATTGACTTTGGGATATTTTTTAGCTGCGATTAATCCGAATCAACTCCGTCAAAATGCTATCCAAACTACCATTGACTTGAATTGTCTCAATTTTCTCAGCAATCCTCTCTAAAACTTCCAATTCCTTCAAACGCAAAGCAACAGGGTTATCCTCCATTACCCTAGCGGTATTCAACATACTACGAGTAGCAGCAGTTTCCTCACGACGACGGATAACATTCGCTTGAGCAGATTTTTCCGCTTCTACTACTTTGCCCAAGATATTTCTAATTTCCCCAGGAAGAATGATATCTTTAACCCCCACCGAATCAACTTCAATTCCATGGTCTGCGGTTTTCTGATGGATGTGTTCAGCAATACTCCTGTCAATTGCACCTTTATCCTCTAGTAAAGCATCCAGAGTCTTTTCCCCCACAGCAGCCCGTAAAGCAAACTGGGCTTCTTTATACAAATAGGTATTAATATCCGACAAACCATTTTTAGCCCTCAAGGGATCGAGGATGCGGAAACCAGCAGTTAAATTCAAGCGCAAAGGCACTTTATCCTTAGAAAGGATATCTTGACCAGAAACTTCCATTGTTTGCTGACGCAGATCAAAAACTTCTGTTTTCAAGGAAATTCCAAACATCCACCAAGCGTGCATTCCTGCTTGCAATTGAGTTTGAAACTCTTGATTTATGTACAGCAATCCCACATGTTGGGGAGGAACTTGGCAAACATGCAAATACTTTTTGCTTAAGGAGAAAGCTTCTGATAAACCAGAAACTAATTCCCTCACCAAACGAGACGGTAATTTGACATCTGTTGTAATATCAATTATCTCCACTTCCACCCCTTGCCAAAACAGCTTACGACTACAGGGAGCTAAGATGGAAATAACTTTACCTTGATACCTGATAATCGCTACTTGATTGCTCAATAATTGTACTATTTCACAGTAAGCAGCAACAAAGTCGGGATGTCTTTCAATTAGTACATCTTCTAAAGGAAAATCCGGATTAGGGAGAATACGACTAATAGTCCGCATAGTCACATTTCTATCGACAGACCAAAAAGCATATTCCCCTGGTTCTAAGGGTCGGACAAAATCGTTTTGCACGTACAATAAACCAATCTCATACTCAGAGACTTGGAATTTTTTCACCCCAGTTAAAGAGATTCCCCTGACTCGCTGTACAAATTGAGGGGGTAATTCCAAACTTTCATCTAAGTTAAAAAGATAAGATTCTACTTCAATAAAACCACGCCAAAAAGCCCTTAGCTGATTTGGGGCAATACTCAGCCAATTTTGACCGAAGTGTACTAAAGTAGTTTGATTAAATCCTGTCTGCACAACTAACAGATATTGTTGTAATTCTGAACCATGATTTCTCAACAACAATTCTAAATTTTCAATCTTTGCTTCTGGCTGATTGAGGTCGTAGGTTTTGACATTCCAATGCCAACCAAAATATCTATAAGTTCCAGGCTGCAAGATTCTCTTGAAATCACTGCGATGATATAATATCCCGATTTCGTTGGGTTTTATATAGAAGGTTTTCCACATAGAAAAAACAAATAAATTGGGCATTCTTACCCGACGTATCAGGTTAAATAAAGACATTTGTAACTCCCGTTTTAGCGGGTCATTTTTGCTATTAATTACCTCACCCCGTCCGACCGACTCCCCTCTCCTTACTATAGACGCCTTAGCGGCTTCCCGAAGGGTAGGAGAGGGGTTGGGGGTGAGGTTTTGAAAACTCTACAAATGTAGGTGTTTACAGTTCCGTTGCGGGTAAATGTATCTCCAAAACTGGATTAAGAAGGCAGCGCGTTGCTTTGGTTTCCAAAGTTGTAGCAACTGCCGTATTGCTGTTACTTTGTTCAATTACCCAAGGGCAATTTAGACAGAGAAAACAACCCTCAAATATGGCGTTCGATTTGCCTATTTCCTCAATCCCCGGAGGGAAACTGGATGGAAAAACGAAGGACATACTCAAGTTAGGGAGGAATACAATTACACTGGCTCCTTCACTGCTGCTACGGGATATTACTAGGTAATAAACAGTAGCTCACACCTACATTGCAGAGCCTGAAATCAAACGGTTTTAAGCCGTATAGAGATTTTTGCTACCTTCTGAGGGTAGTATCCTTTAACCCGGACAGGGTTGGTTGCGAAAGGTGGATTTGAACCACCGATATCGGGTATAAACCCAACGAGTTACCACTTCTCCATTCCGCGAATTTGTTTGTCATTTCCATAGACAAAGTTGGTCGAAAGTATAGGAATCGAACCTATAACAGCTTGATTAAATGTCAAGTGCTCTACCAGTGAGCTAACTTTCTGGAGTTTGATGTAGGATTTTAACCTACGTCCAATCGATTATGAGTCGATCGCTCTAACTACTGAGCTAATCAAACGGTACAGTAGCAACATCCCTCAGCGGTATACGTTCAAGCCAGAGGTTGACGCACCAGTCGGATATCCAGAACCCGAACCATAGCTTCGTCGATGTATTACTACCTTGTTCCTTAATGTAGCACGTTGTATTATGAAGTGACACCGCAAAATTAGTTGCTTTATAGAAAATTTATATTTGGTGTGTGCGATCGCTCCTTAGACGGTTCTGTTGGGAGCATCGCTTAATTTATGTGACGCAATACCTAGTCATTTAGCCCAGTAACCCACCTTGAAATAAATTTCCAGTAGCAATAGTCCAAGTACATTAAAACTGATAACTTGTACCATTTTTAACAAGAGCCAGAGGCTCTATGTTCTGGTTACCAGGCTCAGCCTGGTAACTAGGGTTTGGAGGCTCCACCTCATGGTTATCGCAACTGGTGCAAGTTGTTAGATTTATCAGACTTTGTCTTTGGGTTCCTGGGATGTTCCTGCGGCTTTGCGGATAATATAGGACTCATATTTAATTTTTGAAATATACGTAGGGTGCGTTATAGCAAAGGCTAACGCACCAAATAGTAATTTCGTAGGGTGTGTTATAACGAAGTTTAACGCACAGAATAATTATGATAAACGGTGCGTTAGGCTGACGCCATAACACACCCTACTGGCTAGATAAAGGTTGCAAATAACCTTGAAATTCCCAACAATAAACTGCTTCCATTTCTACAATAAATTGTTTGGTGTTATTTCAAAAGCGTATATTTCCAAATTATCTTAGCTGATTCCCAACCAGGCTGATTATAATCTTTAGGAGATAAAAATTTAGGAGTTTGAGAAATATCAATTTCTGGTCTATTCGTGCGAAAATGAGCATCGTAAAAGTATAGAATTCCTGTTAATAAACCACAGGTAGCCAAAATAGCATTTTCCAAATTTGCTTGTTCAAAATTAGTATCTCTCTCATGCTTGATTTTGTTATAACCTTTTTTCCACCAGTCTGGAGACACTGGTGATTTAATTGCATCAGTTGATATTTGCCAAGTTATCCAAGGTTGAAAGCTCAGTTTATAACGAGGTATGAGAATCTCATACTGGAGAAATTTTGGGTATTTTGATGTAATAATTGGATGATAATCAGGAAGCTTTGATGGTTTTTGAGAAGGGTAGATAGCTTTACAAATTTTTTTTGCCACAGTATCAAATTCTGAGGCTGCTGCCATAATTATCCTTGCAAACTCTACTGAATATGTTTTGTAGTTGGCAGGATGAAACTCAATAAATCGGGTACAATTTTCGAGATCTGACTCAATCGACAAGAAATATTCCCAATGTGGCAAACTCATACTTTCTTATAAATTTAAGAACTATAGCTATAGGAATCATGTTTTATATTTGAAAATATTTTGACCTATAATCTTTGTGAAACAGGCTATTGAGTTTCAGCTATGCTTTCAAACATCAAATTGGATTCCTATAGTAGGTTGTTTCTATAGTAGCGATCCCACTTGACAATCAAGACAGTCCCTACGCCTGGGCTACCTAAAATAAGCAACCTTATTGGTGCGTTGCGCTTTGCGACAACACACCCTACATCTTCCCCACAGCCAAAAATCACAATGTTATTAAGTTTAGGTAGGTTGGGTTGACGTCAGGAAACCCAACAGGTTGTAGACTTTAGATGTTGGGTTTCGCAAAGCCTCAATCCAACCTACAAAACTAGCCTTTATTCTGCCCTCCTCCACACCCGAAAATCACAATGGCACCAAACCAGGTAAAAATCATACTGGTAGAACCAGCAGGTCCCCTCAATGTCGGATCTGTTGCACGGGTGATGAAAAATTTCGGACTCCAACAATTGGTATTAGTCAACCCGCAATGTGATTTCTTGGGAATGGAAGCAAAACAAATGGCGGTTCATGCCCAAGATGTTTTAGAATCAACGGTATCGGTGGCGACATTGCCAGAGGCTTTGCAAGGATGTAAACGAGCGATCGCCACTACGGGAGTTGACCATGATTGGGATGCACCTTTGGAAACTCCCCGCACCGCACTACCATGGTTACTGGAACCAGAAGCACAACCAGCAGCGCTGATTTTTGGTCGAGAAGACCATGGATTGACCAATCAGGAGTTAAACTATGCCCAGCGGTTTATTCGCATCCCCACCAGCGAAATTTACCCGTCTCTGAATCTAGCGACTGCGGTGGGAATCTGTTGTTATGAATTGTCACAAATTGTTGCGGAATCATCAGAATTTGTGAAGCAAAACTCCCCGAAAACGGAACTCGCATCTCTAGATGTGGTCGAAGGATATTACCAGCAATTAGAGTCACTATTGTTGAAAATTGGTTATCTCTATCCCCATACAGCAGCCAGTCGCATGGAAAAATTTCGCCAATTATACAGTCGTACCCAACTGCAAAATCGTGAAGTCGCAATGTTAAGGGGAATTTTACGACAGGTAGAATGGGCATTGCAAAATTATCAAAACTATAAACAAGATAGTGAAAACTTTTAATTATTCGAGTACCATGTACGCAAAACCACCCAAAATTATTAGCTATAGCTAAAATAAAATCAAAAAATCCTATATAAATCTCCATAAAGATACTAGTTAAGTCAGTATTGACAGTCACTCAGTATCCGTATAAATTTCAGTATCAGGAAGCTTTGGCAAAATTTTGGGTTCGGGAGTTCGCTTTTCACACAATTACAGTGGGTCAAAAGGAGTAACGGTGTCAGATTCAAGTTACGGATTAACAGGCTTTTCACGGCGTCAACCCACTAATCGTCGTCAGGTTCGCCGCAGGGTGCAAAAGCAAGGGCAAAATAAAGTCAGGATAATTAGGGAACCAAAGAGAGGCAACAGTCCAGCAAGTAAGCTGACAAAATTGCCAGTCCGTCGTCCTGTTACTCCTACTCCTAGTGTACCCAGAAGGCGCTCCACAGCAGTAGTACCTGCTAGAATCCAGTCCACCGCTACTGTAAGAGGACAAATTCCTCCCTTTAAACCTGGTGGGACGGTGAAGTTAAAGACCGTGCGAGTAAGGAAGCAAGGACTACCAAAAAAACTTCGTTCCTCCCGGAAAACACGGTTAAAACCCATGGCAAGAATTATGTTGTATGTCTTGCGGTTATTGATTGTGGGAGTGGGTATTGGCGCAATTATGGGTACGGTATTATCCATTCTGGACCCGGCAACTCGCATCACTGCTGGAGCATCATCTGATACTCAGGTAGGACAAACCCAAGCACAACCTAACATCAATCCTGGGTTTAATTCTTCCGGCTTATTTCTATCCCAAGAAATTCCCTCCCTCAAAGCCACAGTGCAAAACCTGGCTGTTAGTAATGCAAATCTGACACCAGGGGTTTTATTAGTAGATTTGGATACTGGTGCTTATGTAGATATGAATGCTGGTGCTGCTTTCCCCGCTGCGAGTACCATTAAAATTCCCATTTTGGTAGCATTTTTCCAAGATGTAGATAGAGGAAAAATCCGTCTTGATGAAATGCTCACCATGGAAAAAGAGATGGTAGCCAGCGGT
Source organism: Nostocaceae cyanobacterium (assembly GCA_030065825.1). GTDB lineage: Bacteria > Cyanobacteriota > Cyanobacteriia > Cyanobacteriales > Nostocaceae > JASJCY01. The sequence goes on from JASJCY010000287.1 coordinate 6,094, forward strand.
TCCGGCGATATGCAATACAAACCTGTGGGGAGTAAATACACAGCGCTGGAAGTAGCTACCAAGATGATGGTTATCAGTGATAATACGGCAACCAATATGCTGATTGCTAGAATGGGTGGTATTGAAGTATTAAATCAGCGTTTCCGCAGTTGGGGTTTGACAACCACAGCCATTCGTAACCCCCTTCCCGATTTGCAAGGAACTAATACTACCAGTCCTAAAGAATTGGGGAATTTGATTGCCATGGTGAGTAAAGGAAAGTTGGTAAGTATGCGATCGCGGGATCGGATTATAGATATTATGCGTCGCAACACCAGAAATCATCTCCTACCTGCAGGTTTAGGACCAGGGGCAACTATTGCTAATAAAACCGGGGATATTGGTACAATGTTAGCAGATGCGGGTTTAGTGGATTTGCCCACTGGTAAGCGCTATATTGCTGCTGTGATGGTACAACGCCCTCACAATGACCCCAGCGCTGAACAATTAATTAAGTCAGTTTCTAGTGTTGCTTACCAGCAGTTTAGCCAAGCGGGTTTTCAGCCTCATCATCCATCCGGTAGTGTTTCTGGGGGGATAAATCCTGGTATGGTAAATATACCTAACCGCATGGGAAGTACTATTCCTACCACTGGTTATCAACCTCCAGTCATGAATCCTGCTGTACCTGGGATGGGAAGCAATGTACCTCCTACTGGTTATCAACCACCAGTTATGAATCAGCAGTATTATTATCCATATCGCAGATGAATTCCTTAGAGGATGTTTATAAATAAAAGGTAAAGACCAAAGAAACCGGGTTTGGAATAGGTTGAAAACCGAGAATTTGAGTATGTATACCAAAAGAAACCCGGTTTCTGGACTGGAGAGGAGAAGGGGTGAGGTTGAGGCTGTATTGCACAAAGGGTGAAAACCGCTATGATAGTAACCCAAAATCTAAAATCCATAGACGCGCAAGCGGCTTTGAGTAGAGTAATCTAAAATCCAAAATTGTATGACATCTACCACTCCCAGCATCCAATTTTTTGCTGATGTTAACGAAGAACTTAGCAATGTCAGTTTACGAAGAGAAAAACGCACTGGAAAACATATTGTTGTGATGATGTTTGATAAAATCAATGCTTTAGAAAAATTCGCCAGTTTTACCAAACAATCTTTAAATTCCATGGTTTTAACCGATGAAGAAGGGGAAATCAGGGTTACCCCTTCTTCTATCCAATTTATGTTTGGGGGTGATGATGGCGATGAATTGCGGCGGGTAGAGTGTAAATTTGAAATTGAACAAGATGATCATTGGCAGAGGTTTACGCGATTTATGCAGCGCTACGCTGAGGCTAATGGTATGGAGTATGGGGAAAGGTAAAATCACCCATCTTGCAAATATTTTTCAATGTCAGCAACTGCTTCTTCCCAAATAGACAAATCAATTTCTAATGTTGAGCTAATTTGATTTACTTGATTATTCTCATTTTCAATAGTATTACTGTTGTTCAATTCTGCGGTTTCTTCATCTTCTGTGACATCTGGCTGTAAAATTTCCTCCAATGCTGATAGAGACTGAAGAAAGTCTTCAGCAGCAATGTGACGGTGTTCTTGATAATTGTCTTCCATGACTTTCACTTGAGAATCTTGATTTTGATATAATCTTCATTTTAGAACGCTGTTTTACTTAACTCCTGAACCAAATGGGTGACGTACCTGCACCTCTGTTCTTTGTAGGTGTAGGCTTCTCACAGACTCTAGGCAACCTCAGACTTTAACTGAGCTTTTTTAGACAGGGCGTGCGTCCCACCCAGCCTGCATCATGAATACTTTTAGCTAGCTTAATTCTAGCTAGACCTTTGATATTTAGCTTTTCAACTGCTATAACATCATATTTTTTCAGCAGTTGATTAGCTGTTTTGAGATAATTAGACATAGGCGTGAAAAAGAATGTTCCAGACGTAAAATTTTGCGTCTGGAACAAGGGTTGTAGCTGACGCATATTTAATTTCCACGCCTATAACTATTAGATTTAGATAATGTCATAGTGTAGCTTGCTTTAATGTCATTAAACTATGATATTTATATGTCAAGAAATCATGATAAAAAAAATGGTAGGGTAAACCTATGAGTGTCATTATTATAGCAAAAAATATGGCACTGTAAACCCTAATATATCGTTAACCGAAAATGATAATTATTCTCAAAATTTTGCATATTGGGGAATCAAGTATGATTTTTGGAAATTGTAATAATATTTTACGATTCTGTGGGGGGATGAAAATTTCTTTGAGTATTCAACCAGTAAGCGGAACCATCTCGGGTTCTATCGGAACATAGTGGGAGCGTGAGAACCCAAGCGTCTTTAGACAGGGGATGTAGGCGGAGCCTTCCCGGAGGGTAACGCGACTCAAAGGGTTTTAACCCGTCGTTTCTCTAATTAAATTTGATGGTATAAT
>JASJCY010000288.1 GCA_030065825.1 Nostocaceae cyanobacterium
AACCGAGAGATAATGGATGCCGTGCCCCTATTGGAACCTCTCACCTTATTTTCCCCCTCTCCCATTGGGAAAGGGGTTAGGAGAAGGGGGTGAGGGCTTCTAAGGGAACACCAAAAAATAAATTATCCCGTACGGGCACGGCGTCCGCAAAATTATTTTAGAAACCGAGAGATAATGGATGCCGTGCCCCTACTTATGCACTCACTTAATAAGTCGGAACTGATGGATCTACTTCCTTACTCCAAGCCAGGATTCCACCTTTGACGTTCTTCCCTTCAATTCCCGCTTGTTTAAGAATTGTTAAGGCTTTGGCAGAACGCATACCGGACTTACAATGAACGTATAAACGATGACCGTTGAATAATTCCTGAATTTTGTTTACACCGTTGCCATTTTCTATATCTGACAAGGGAATCAAGACAGAACCAGGTATTTTGGCAATTTCATACTCGTGGGGATTACGGACATCCAAGAGCATAAAATCATCCGCACCGCTATCCAGTAATTGTTTCAATTCCTGTACAGTAACTTCCTGGATTTCCATTTTTTCTTGCTCTTCCAATGCTTTTGCTTGGGGAATACCACAGAATTGTTCGTAATCGATTAATTTTTCAATGACGGGACGCACGGGGTTAGGACGTAACTTTAACTCCCGGAATTTCATCTCTAAGGCATTGTAAAGCATTAAACGTCCGCTGAGGGTGTTACCCTGTCCAATAATAATTTTCACCGTTTCTGTGGCTTGAATAACGCCGATAATGCCCGGTAAAATTCCTAATACCCCACCTTCTGCACAGGAGGGAACCATTCCTGGTGGTGGTGGTTCGGGATATAAATCGCGGTAATTGGGACCACCTTCGTAGTTAAATACCGTTGCTTGTCCTTCAAAGCGGAAGATAGAACCGTAAACATTGGGTTTATCTAACAACACACAAGCATCATTTACCAGATACCGGGTGGGAAAATTATCAGTTCCATCCACGACAACATCATAAGGTCTAATGATATCGAGGGCATTTTCGGAACTGAGACGAGTTTCGTATAAATCAACCTGACAATGGGGGTTAATCTCGTGAATGCGATTCTTTGCGGATTCAATCTTGGGTTTATTCACCCAAGAAGTACCATGAATCACTTGACGTTGCAGGTTAGAAGTATCCACAACATCGAAATCTACAATCCCGATGCGTCCAATACCTGCCGCAGCCAAATATAACAGCAACGGTGAACCCAGTCCACCCGTACCAATACACAATACACTAGCAGCCTTAAGACGCTTCTGCCCCTCTAACCCGACTTCCGGTAAAATCAGGTGACGGGAGTAGCGTTCATAATCATCTTTTGTCAGCTGGATTTCATCCAGATTAGGATTCAACGCCATACGCTATTCCAATACCTAAAAGACAACAAAATCCCTGTTCAATAGCAATACTCAATAATTCGTGACAATTTACCCCACTGCCATCCTCTCCATAACCCTAGGGGTATATAGTATAGTATTTTTTTTGCATCTACTAGATGAAAACACAACTGAGTTATCCCCTCAGACTAAGCTAAAACACATCTAAGCAAGCATAAACAAAAATCATCACTTTCTTGTGGGATAGGCGTCTTGCCCGTCCTGAGTATACAATTTAAATGTGGAATAGCTTATAAGTAATTGTATACTACAACGTCACCATCAAAGCTGGAGTTTGAAATTGCAATAGACTTGAACCCCGACTTTTTCTGTGAAATCGGGGTTCTCAGTCTTTGGGGTTTGAATTTGCACCAGTTCCATGGGAGCCAAAAAATTTGTAAATTATTGACACATTCTTCAGAGCTTGTCCTATAACAGATAGGGTAATAGGGCGATTGCTTTACAAAAGTAACCATTGCTGTACAATCACACTGGCAGATAAATCAGTTTTATTTATGTATGGATTTATCTGACAGTGCCAGAATAATGTACTTATTCCCAAAAAATTCTATTTTAGCTACCGAAGTGATAGAGCCTTGAAAAAGCAACTTTATACTAAATCTTTTCGGTTAATGCTCCTTATCTTGCCACTTTTTATGTTATGGGGATACAAGGAGCTAAAAAATCAATTCATAAAGCCCCAAGCAGTAATTTTGTTGGGTGGTTCCACTAAATATCTGGAACGAGAGAAGTTTACAGCACAATTCGCTCGTCGTCATCCTCATTTACCAATTTGGATTACTGGTGGTAGTCCCAAACAATTCACTGAACGGGTATTCACGAAAGCAGGAATCGATCCCAAACGTTTACGTCTGGACTATGAAGCCGTAGATACAGTCACAAATTTCACAACTCTGGTGGATGATTTGGAATCTTCCGGCATTAGCAACGTTTATTTAGTCACTTCTGATTATCACATGCGCCGTGCCCGTGTGATTGGGGAAATTGTCTTGGGTAGTAGAGGGATTTCCTTTAAACCCGTTGCTATTCCATCTAAACAAGCCCCTGAACCAATTGAAAAGTCCATCCGCGATGCTGCGAGGGCTGTAGTTTGGGTCACTACGGGTTTTACTGGTACTCATCCCAATAAAATGTAACATAAAACCTCACCCCCATCCCCTCTCCGAACTCGCAAAGAGGGGTGTTTCTGGTAACCAGCTTTCTGTTTCTCGTATTCTCGTAACCAGCGTCACGCTGGTTACTAGTGTTTAGAGGCTCTGCCTCTTCGTATTTTAACAATTGCTTAGGGGAAGTGTCCCCACAGCGCACCGTTATTCAATCCAAAGCCAGTTGCACCAGCATTGTTCACCAAATAATTGGTAATTGTTTCTGGTAACCAGCGTGACGCTGGTTACCAGTGTTTAGAGGCTCTGCCTCTTCGTATTTTAAAATTGCTTAGGGGAAGTGTCCCCACAGCGCAGCTTTACTCAATTGCGGTTGTTACCCAGCTAACCAGTGTACGCACACCAAAGCCAGTTGCACCAGCATTGTTGACACCGTTTTTTTGGCGTTGCTGAATCCATGTATGATGCAGGATGTTGCGTTGTTCCTAAACCCTTGTTCCAGACGTTGCAGTGCAACGTCTGGAACACCCGGATTCATACTTCAATTATGCAACGCCGTTTTTTTTATCAGCCCAAACTGGACCAGCAATATCTAGATGTGCCCAAGCGGGGGTATCTTTTCTGGTAACCAGCGTCACGCTGGTTACCGGGGTTTAGAGGCTCTGCCTCTTCGTATTTTAACAATTGCTTGCGGGAAGTGTCCCCACAGCGCACCCTTACTCAACTGCGGTTGTTACCCAGCTAACCAGTGTACGCACACCAAAGCCAGTTGCACCAGCATTGTTGACACCGCTTTCTTTATCAGCCCAAACTGGACCAGCAATATCTAGGTGTGCCCAAGCGGGGGTATCTTTGACAAACTGCTTGAGAAACAAGGCAGCGGTAATGGAACCACCTGCACGCGGACCAGTATTTTTCATGTCGGCAATCCCGGATTTCAAGCCTTCAAAATACTTGTCTTCCATGGGCATCCGCCATAATTTTTCCCCTCCTGTTTCTGCCGCTGTTTGCAGTTGGGAACCTAAGGCATCATCGGGGGTGAACATCCCCGCAATATTATCCCCTAAAGCGACGACACAGGCACCTGTAAGGGTGGCTAAGTCTACAATGGCATCTACTCCCAATTTGTCGGCAAATACTAGGGCATCTGCTAGGGTTAAGCGTCCTTCAGCGTCGGTGTTATTGACTTCAATGGTTTTGCCATTAGATGCTTTGAGAATGTCCCCTGGGTGCATGGCGTGACCGCTAATCATATTTTCGGTGACAGCGGAGATAAAGTGAACCTCCACGTCTGGCTTTAGTTGACCAATTGCCTTGGCTGCACCAAAGGTAGCCGCAGCACCACCCATATCGATTTTCATGGTTTCGATACCGCTACCCGCACCCTTGATGTTGAGTCCACCGGAATCGAAGGTTAAACCTTTGCCAATAATTGCTAGTTTGCGCTTGGGTGTACCTTGGGGTTTATAGCTTAAGTGAATGAATTTCGGGGGTAAATCAGAGGCTTTGGCTACTCCCAAAAAAGCACCCATACCCAATTTTTCGCAATCTTCTTGTTCCAGAATTTCTATTTGCAAGCCGTAATCACTGGCGAGGGTTTGGGCGATTTCTGCCATGGTAATCGGTGTTACCTCGTTCGCTGGGGCATTTACTAACTCCCTTGCCAAAATTACCCCAGAACTAATCTGTCTAGCGCGGCTAATGGCGGCTTCTTGCTCCCCTAAACCCAGTAAATCTACTGATTCAACATTGACAACTTTTTCTTCTGGTTCTGACTTAAAACGGATATCTTCGTATAGTCCTAGTTCTACACCTTCAGCAATGGCTTGGGCAGTTTTTGCCTGGTCATTGTTGCTAACTGGTAAATTAATCCCTAGGGTTTTACACTTTTGCTTTTTGCCCAAACGGGCAATGCTAGCAGCAGTACTACGTAAAGTTTCCAATTGGAAATCTTCTGGTTTACCCAAGCCCACCACTATGACTTTCCGAATAGGGCTACCACCAGTTAAGCGTGTATGAATACTAGTACCTGCTTTACCTTTAAATTCTTCTTCGGCAATTAGTTCTTTTAATACACCAGCCAACTTTTCATCTAAAGTCGCCAGTTCCCCTGTTAACTCTACCGCTTCTTCAAATAATCCAACCGCTAAACCGTCTCCTTTCCAGTCTACAAGGGGGGTATTGCTCGATTTAATTTCCATTTGTATAGTCCCTTTGAACTTTCCTGTACCAGTATTGCTTAAAATCCCCTTTTCCTGCTTGTTGTAGAAGAATCAGGACTAGTAATACCAAATCAAAAAATGTTTGCAACAGATCCAATTGTAGGGTGCGGAAACCACACCCCTACCAACCATGTGTCCCATTCTTTTTTCAAATTGGTATAAGCTAAAACACATCTTGTGAAAGCATAAACAAAAATCATCAGTTTAAGAGGATGTTTGTCAAGTCTAAAAGCTTACTTAAAACCTCTCGACCTAGACGCGTTAGCGTAGCTTTCTCGTAGAGTAGCGGCTTTGAGTAGAGTACCTCTCTCCTACTAGTCCAGAGGCTTTGAAACCCCACTTCCAGCATTAAAAGTTTTTCCCCTTCCCTCTCCTTCTAGGAGAGGGTTTCCCCCAGGGGAAAGGGGGGTTAGGTTTGGGAGGTTTTAATGTTAATAACAATACTTTTCAAACATCCTCTAAGAGTAGGATGGGCGTCTCCCCTGTCGGTCATATCCAATTTAAATGTGGAACAGCTTACCGCTACAAAGAGAGTCAAATACTAGCTTAATTGTAAATTTTTGTTAAATCACCAAAAATGGTCTTTCTCTCGGAAAACGCCAAATTATTGAGAATAATTTTCATCTATTTTCACGAGATTTCAGGGTTTACAACTGATGAATTTCTGCTAAAATAGGGGCAAATGACTTTGCACCTGCAATTTTTTTTGTCAAAATTTGATGACATAAGCTCAGATGATAATTTAATCACATTTTTGATCAGATTGTGGAATCACAAAGGTTGCTAAATAGCAGAAACTGGATTTTTTGACCAAGAGCCAGAGACTCTATACTCTGGTTCCCAGGCTCAGCCTGGGAACTAGGTTTTGGGGGCTATAGCCTCCCTATTATCAAGCTTGGAAGTGCAAGTTCTTAGTTAACCGCTCTTTGAAATCTACAACAATCTGATAAAACCTAGATTTTTAGATTGTTGGTTTCAATTCCTAGTTCAACCAAGAGTCGGCAGCACCTTCTCCCTAGACGTAGTCTGGTTCCCAGGCTGAGTCTGGGAACTAGGTTTTGGGGGCTATAGCCTCCCTATTATCGAGCTTGGAAGTGCAAGTTCTCAGTTAACCGAACAACCATGCTATTTTTGGGTTTGACTACCCTTCACAAAACACTACCTGTACGTTTTACCTGATAACTTGCACCATTTTCAAGAAGAGCCAGAGGTCTCTATGTTCTGGTTACCAACCTCACGCTGGTAACTAGGGGAAACAAGCTTTTGTGCCTTGAGCATAGCTGCCTTTTACTTCTAGATTGTTGTACTAATGAGTTGCTGCTTAAGTATTTGCCAGTCACATTCTAGAAAATTGTGAGTCTGCATAATTTTGTAGATATTGATATCTTTTTCTAAGAGACAGGCATGTCCGCTATCCGGTAGTATTACCATTTTGGAATTAGGAAGGGTTTCAACCAAACGTTCAGCTTCTGTTGTGGAAGGCAAAAGCCGATCACATCCACCTGCAATGACTAAAACTGGTTGGTGTAGACGGCGTAAATTGACTTTATCCACTTTAAACTCTCTGAGGAGGGATAATCGCCAGTTAATAGTTGCTGGTGGTACGGAACGCATGACTTTTAATAGTGCTTGGCGATCGCCATCTGCAATTCTGCCCAGGGAAGCTAAAAAGGGTAATAATCCCACTGCACCAATTTCAAAGAAACAATCTGGTACATATTCCATCAGTTGAGAAGCCCAACTTAACAAATGGCGATTTGCAAAGCTTGATGCGGGATTAACTAGGATAATTCGTTGGAATAAATGGGGTGCAGCGATGGCGACTTGCTGGGCTAAACAGCCTCCAAAAGATTCACCACACAGATAAACTGGACGTTGAGGGCTTTTTTCTAATTCTGTATCAACTAAGTTTAATACATTGTTAGTTAACCCATCCCAATTACTGAGGTCATCTGCTGGAATTGCCAAACAGCGGACATCAAAGTGATTTTCTAATGCGACAGTTTGCGATTGCAACAATTGACCGGTTCCATCCAGTCCTGGTAAATAGATAAACAGGGGATACTCTGGCTGTAAAGGTTTGCTAGTTAAGAAAACTGGTTTGAGAAGCTGTTGTGGCATTGGACAATAAAAACTCTCTATTTTCTAATTTCTTCTACTTTTATCAACTGCTTTGATTTCTACCTTAACTGTATCAGAAGTCCCTAATAGCAACCCTCCCGGAGTAAATTAGTAATTTCACACTGACAGTATTCACTTACTTGGGTAACTATATTTTTTGCTTGCTTTCCCCGGTATTGTTGTTGATATTCTCTGGTAATCCAATAAGGACGACCAATTAACACTGCGACGCGACGATATACTACTACTGGATGCCAACCGGGTTGATTAAATAAAGGTTCACCAGGATCGAACAAGCTAAACAGCCGCAAGGGAAAACCCGAACCGTTTACTTCTTCCAAAGAAGCGATCGCCACTGGTAAAATTGCTAAATTCTCAACTTGCGATCGCAATGCCATATGGGCAAAACCCCGTTGAAATTCTCCTACCTGATTGGGCTGGGTAAATTTCACCATCGGTTCTGTACCTTCGGGGAACACTCCCACTGTTTGTTTTGATTGCAATAGTAATCTTGACTGCCTTAAGAAACTTTTCTGGCGGTTTTTATCAGCCTCCAATGGAAAACATCCCAATTGTCCTGTGACAATCTCCCGCAAAATTGGTACTTGTCCCATGTAATGGTGACAAGCAAAGCGAATTGGATGGGATAATGCTGTCATCAAAATTGGTGCATCCATAAAGCTGCGGTGATTACTGACTATGACTATACTGGTATCCTTGGGAATTCGATCCTCATAGTAGGGATACATTTTGGTTGACAGTACCGCCAATAACCAGCGAGAAAATTCTAAGGGATTATTTGCACTCATGTCTTGGGGAATGTGAATATTCACAATATTTATCATCTTTTATTGATGATATTGTTACATTTATTTACTAATATTTGAATAATCTAGAAGTATAAAATTTTGATTTACGAGGATAAAAAATCTGAGGTGAAACCCTGTGATAAGTTTATCGACCAGGGATTTGGGAAAATGAGTCTATTTTAGAGAAGTTACGATGTTAACAATTTTTCCAAATCATCTCTAGGAAGAAAATTATTTGAAATCTGAGAATTTTACTAACATCAAATAAGTTATTAATTAAGAAATTTTGCTGAAGTCTTAATTTAGGTGAGAAAATGAAAATCAATTTGTTAGTTTGATAACAATTTTTCAGGAGTAAGCTACAAGTAAATCATTAACAAGACTGACGATATTGTTATAATTGATGGAAGGTGGGTGACACTACAAATTCAAGCTTTATCCTACAACCGTAGGTTAGGTTAGTGTTAGGTTAACCCAACACCAATCGATGGAAGCAAGCTACAATCTAACATAGCCAAAAAGATTTGTCAGTTAATCAGGGTGGGTGACAGTATAAATTCGAGTTTTATCCTCCAGTATTTATCAAAGTGTTACGCACTCTAAGAGACTATTTATTTATAAAGTAAATATAGCAGTTTTCACTTGGATAGAATACAGATGAACCTCACCCCTTTCCGCTCTGTTGCAAGTTCAAAGAGGGGAGTCGGTCGGACGGGTTGAGGTTTCGAGTGTATTGGACTCAACTGAAAACCGCTATATTAAGTCTATGGTGTAGGGAAAAACCGGGTTTTTATGGGTGGAGTATCGAATCTGCATCGTAGTTACTCCCTTCCCGGTCTAAGATTACCTATATTCTTTTTCTTCTTCCTACCCTACCCTGCGGGAACACCTTCGGTGAACGGGAACGACTTCGTCGAACGTGTTCTTCGCGTCTACCCTGCGGGAAGCCACTTCGTGTCTAA
>JASJCY010000289.1 GCA_030065825.1 Nostocaceae cyanobacterium
TATGCCGTCAGGCTTATCGCTCAATCTAAAAGTTCTATTTCGTAAAGCTTTAGCCATGATGCAGCCCTAATTACAATCATGTAATATATATTCTTACATAACAGGTAATCTTCTAGCGGGAAGGGAGTAAATACACCAATATCGGAATAGTAACTCAATGCCGCATTGGATTGGTGTTTTTTAAAAAATTGCAATAATTTTTCAGCTAATTTCGGCAGCAACCCCACATCTGAGCTGATAAAGCAGTATATAGAACTCCTCGACAGATTTTTGTTGGCGCAGCCTGTGCTGTGGGCTTACAGAACTGTGTACACCTTTGTTCCTTGTTAGGAGTTTCCCGTTTCCTGTCTCTACCAGTGATCCAAGAATCAAATCGGATTGCTATAGATGCAAAGTGATTGTATCTATTTGAAAATCCAATGAAGTTAATCTATAAGAATTTATTAGATCAGATATCGCTTAATTATTTACCTCAGCAATTCCAAAAGACGCCAAATAAAGCTAATCTATATCTAACAAGATTAAACAAATATTAATTTTCCGATTTCCGGATTGATATCAGTTTGAGGAAACGATTGTAAATAAAGCAACCGCGTTTGATTTGGCTGCGATTAAAGAGGGGAATTGATGACTCACTACTTGCTTGAGACAGCTTGGTTAGTACCTTGTTATGCTTTGATGGGTGGACTTTTAGCCATTCCCTGGTCGCCGGGAATCTTTCGCCGTACTGGACCTAGACCGGCGGGTTATGTCAATTTAATCATGACGTTTTTCGGCTTTATTCATGCTGCTTTAGCATTACCAGCAACTTGGGGACAGCCAGCATCACAAGTACATATTCCTTGGTTAAGTACTGCTGGGTTAAATCTCACCATCGATATAGAAATATCCTCGGCGAGTGTGGGTGCGCTGCTGGTGATTTGTGGCTTGAATTTCCTTGCCCAAATTTACGCCATTGGCTATATGGAAATGGATTGGGGTTGGGCGCGTTTTTATTCTTTGTTGGGATTATTTGAAGCGGGATTATGTGCCCTTGCCCTATGTAATAATTTGTTTTTTAGCTATGTAATTTTGGAAGTTCTCACTTTAGGAACGTATCTGTTAGTTGGGTTGTGGTTTAGTCAACCTTTGGTGGTTACGGGTGCAAGGGATGCTTTTTTAACTAAGCGGGTAGGAGACTTATTTCTGTTGATGGGGGTATTGGCAATTTTTCCCCTGGCTGGTACTTGGAATTATACAGAATTAAAAGCATGGGCAGCTACTGCGGATGTAAATCCCACATTAATGGCGCTGGTGGGTTTAGGATTAATTGCTGGTCCGATGGGTAAATGTGCCCAATTTCCCCTGCATTTATGGTTAGATGAGGCGATGGAAGGACCAGTTCCTAGTACCATTTTGCGGAACTCGGTGGTAGTTGCTAGTGGTGCATGGGTATTAATTAAATTGCAGCCTGTATTTGCATTGTCTCCCATAGTTTCTAGCGCCATGGTGGGAGTTGGTGCGGTGACAGCCATTGGTGCATCTTTGATTGCGATCGCTCAAATTGACATTAAACGCTGTCTTTCCTATTCTGTCAGTGCTTACATGGGTTTGGTATTTATCGCCGTAGGGACACAACAGAATCAAGCGGCGTTGTTGTTAGTGCTTACCCATGCTGTGAGTGCAGCATTATTAGTCATGAGTACTGGGGCAATTGTTTGGAATAGTATTACCCAAGATATCACTCAATTGGGGGGATTGTGGTCTCGTCGTCCCATATCAGGAATAGCCTATGTTGTGGGGACTTTGGGTTTAATTGGTTTTCCTCCCTTGGGCAGTTTTTGGGCATTATTAAAATTAGCAGATGGACTATGGACAACTAAACCTTGGTTGGTAGGAATCATTATTGTAGTTAATGCTTTGACAGCTTTTAGTTTAACTAGGGAATTTTGTTTAGTATTTGGCGGTAAAGCCCAACAAATGAGCGAAAGGTCGCCAGAAGTAAGCTGGCAGATGGCTTTACCGATGATATTTTTGCTCGGTTTTACTCTCCATTTACCTTTAATTTTACAAAGTTTATCTTTGTTACCTAGTTGGGCAATTTTAAATAAGGATGTAGCACTACTATTGGTTTGGTCGAGTATTTTTGGATGCAGTATCAGTGGGATAATTTACCTTAGCAATATGATTCCCAAACCTGTGCGTCTTCCTGTTCAAGCCTTACAAGATTTTATTGCTTACGATTTTTATACTCCCAAACTTTATCGAATGAGTATTGTTTTGAGTGTGGATTTATTAAGTAAGCTTGCTGATATCGTTGACCGGTTTGTAGTTGATGGAATTGTGAATTTAGTTGGTTTAGTTTCTATCGGTGGTGGTGAAAGTTTAAAGTATAGTACTAATGGACAAACCCAATTTTATGCCTTAATCGTTCTCATAGGGGTAGGGATTTTAGGGATGATTGTTACTTGGCAATTTTGGGGAAATCAGTTTTTAGATTTAATGTCTACTTCTATTTCCTTCCTGCCTAAATTTTAAGTTGACAATCACCAGACATGAAGATAAGCTTTGCTTATCTCTATATCTATCAACTAATAAATTGGAGGCAAATTCAATGCCAAGAAATTTGTCTAGAAGAAGCCTAGTTAAATTGAGTGCAGGGGCTGTAGGTGCAGGAGTATTAGCAACAGCATGTTCAGATTCGCTAAGTTCTAAAACTGTTGTTACAGAAGAAAAGGAAGAAAAGAATATTACTCCGGATCAAGCACTAAAAAAATTAATGGAGGGAAATCAAAGATTTGTCAATCAAACTCAGAAAAATCCTAACCAAACTATTACAAGACTGAAAAAAGTTGCATCAGGTCAAAACCCCTATGCATCTATTCTTGGTTGTGCCGATTCTCGAGTGCCAGCGGAGATAATTTTTGACCAAGGATTAGGGGATTTATTTGTGTGTCGTGTGGCTGGCAATGTTGCCACACCAGAAGAAATTGGTACCTTGGAATTTGGTAGTTTAATATTAGGTTCTAAGTTAATTATGGTAATGGGACATGAAAGATGTGGTGCAGTTAAAGCCACAATTGCAGGGGGAGAAGTACCAGGTCAAATTGGTAGTTTATTAGAAGCTATTAAACCTGCTGTGACTATTGCTAAAAATCAGCCAGGAGATAAATTAGAAAACATTTGCAAAGCCAATATTTTACAGCAGGTAGAAACATTGAAAAAATCTCCAGTTTTGGTTAAATTAATTCAGGATAAAAAGTTAAAGATAATCGGTGGATATTATGATTTAGATACAGGTAAAGTCTCTTTGGTAGGGTAGTTATGAAGTTTTAAGAATGTAAATACTGGTGGCTTATGGTGTAATTGAGAAATCAAGATCAAAGATTTTCGGGCGTTGCTAAATTTAGGTATGAATTGACATTTTGGCATCTAAATAAACAACTATTATATCCTGGGGAAGGTGACGCTGTGAGTAAGATTGCGTGATAAAAATGCATACTTTAATTCATACTTTATTTCAATAGTTCACAGCAATTTCAAATTTATAAATCCACCAAATTAAGAGGATGTTTGAAAAGTATGATGTTAAACATCACAACCCTAAAAACCTAACCCCTATAGACCCAAAAGGGAAACAGAGAATATCTCTTTTACTGGGAGAGAGATTTCCCAAAGGACTTTGCAAACAACCTCTAACTCATATCTTGCATCATTATCAACAAGACTAAAAAACCGGGTTTATAAACGTAAAATTTAGGTTTTCGCTATTAGTTATTCTCAATAAACCCGGTTTTTTGCCGAGGTGCAAGATGTGTGGTAAGACTGTTTTTCCATAAACTAAAGAGAAATAGGGAATTAAAACACCCTAACAAGCAAGAAATAATCAGTAACTATGTTAAGCGTTTTAATCTGGATACCAATTTTAGGTGCGGTGATTATTGGTATTTTACCGAATAAAATCGGACAGCCCAAACCTACCCGATTTATTGCCTTATTCGTCTCTGGCTTAATTTTGCTGTGGAACCTATTTATCCTGCTGAAATTCAACATCAGCAATCCAGGAATGCAATTACAAGAATATCTTCCTTGGGTTCAAACCCTGGGTTTAAGTTATCAATTAGGTGTTGATGGTTTATCAATGCCGATGTTGGTATTAAATAGCTTGCTTACCTGGATTGCCATTTATAGCAGTAACCAACAAACACAACGTCCCCGGTTATTTTACTCCCTGATATTATTAGTTAGTGGCGGTGTAGCTGGGGCATTTGCATCCCAAAATTTACTGTTATTCTTCCTGTTTTACGAGTTAGAATTAATTCCCTTTTATCTGCTTATTTCCATTTGGGGAGGGGAAAAACGCGGCTATGCAGGGATTAAATTTCTGATTTACACTGCTGTTTCCGGTGCCTTAATTCTTGCTAGTTTCTTGGGTATAGTTTGGTTGACTGGTTCCTCTAGCTTTGATTTAGACGCAATCTCTACCCAAACCCTTTCTGGCACTTTACAAATCATTTTACTGACGGGAATTGTTCTCGGTTTTGGGATTAAAATTCCCTTAATTCCCTTACATACCTGGTTACCAGATGCCTATGTAGAAGCTTCCGCACCCATCGCCATCCTCTTAGGTGGGGTATTAGCTAAATTGGGTACCTATGGGGTATTACGATTTGGTATGGCATTATTTCCCGAAACTTGGAGTATTATCGCCCCCACTTTAGCAACTTGGGGGGCAATTAGTGCCATGTACGGCGCAGTAGTGGCGATCGCTCAAAAAGATATTAAACGCATGGTAGCATATAGTTCCATTGGTCATATGGGCTATATCCTCCTTGCAGCTGCTGCTAGTACACCCCTAGCCTTGGTTGGTGCAGTCGCCCAAATGTTTAGCCATGGTATCATCCTTGCTATTCTCTTCCACTTAGTAGGGGTTGTAGAAGCCAAAGTGGGAACCAGGGAACTAGACAAACTCAATGGTTTAATGAGTCCTGTACGGGGTTTACCCTTAACTAGTGCTTTACTAGTTTTAGGGGGAATGGCTAGTGCGGGGATTCCGGGAATGACAGGCTTTATCGCCGAATTCATCGTATTTCAAGGTAGCTTTTCCGTTTTCCCCATCCCTACCTTATTATGCGTCGTCGCCACAGGATTAACCGCAGTCTACTTCGTTATCCTCCTCAATCGTACTTGCTTTGGCAAACTCGACAACAACCTCGCTTACTATCCCCAAGTATTGTGGCACGAGAAAATGCCAGCATTTATCCTCGCAGCATTAATCCTCTTCTTAGGAGTTCAACCCACATGGTTAGTACGTTGGAGTGAACCCACAACCACAGCCATGGTAGCAGTCATTCCATCCATAGAAAAAGTTACCACTCCCCAAATAGCATTGAAGTAGGTAATTTTTAAAGGTTATACCAATGTCGTTGAGCCTCAAAACCCACCTGGAAATAAATTTCCAGGAACCAATATACCAAGTACGTTTAAACTAACAACTTGCACCAATGCCGTTGAGCCTCACAACCCACCTTGAAATCAATTTCAAGGAACTAATAGACGAAGCACGTTAAAACGCGCTGAAATCTTTACCCAGTCTGATTTATCAGACTTTGTTTATAGGTTCCTGGGATTTCAATCCTAGGCGATGTGGAATGCTAATCGAGAATGGTGCAAGTTATCATTTTAAACGTACTGTTAGCGCATTTTTTCCGTAGGACATAAAGCTTACCCAGTCTGATTTATCAGACTTTGTTTATAGGTTCCTCGGAATTAATTCCGAGGCAATGAGAATACTTGAAACTATTATTACCTCCTCCTGTATTCCCCTGCTTTTTTACTTTTTCCTTCCATGATTCAAACACCCGACAAACCATCAACCAAACTCCCCCCATCCACCCACGAATTTGCCGAAGTTATCCATCGCTTAGAAGCAGGGGGTTCCATGCTACCCGACACCCCCGAAAACCTGATGCAAATCATCGGTATCTACAAAGCATATGCCGTACCAATGGACTTCTACTGGCGAGACTTACTTTACATCGGCGAACAAGTCTTTCTCAACCCCTTTCCCTTCTTCAAATACTTTATTTCCCAAGAGTACCTAAAAAGACACAACCATTACGCTGGGGATGATGCCGATTTAAGAATTTGGCGTGGAGTTGCAACCGCACATCCAGAATTATTAGCATTCATGGAGAAAGGGGAAACTGGCAAAAAGCCCAAGCTTTTCCATCACCTATTCCATGACAGAATTAACATGGAATTTGCGGAAGCTTGTATGCGGGCAATGCTTTGGCATCGTCATATGTATGCCCCTATCAACAAATTTGACGCTTACCTAGATAGCGAAGAATACAAAGCAAACGCCGATAAAGCTATTAAAGCATACTTTAAAGGCAACCCCACCATGCTGGGACTTTATAAACTGTTCCCAGATATGTTCCTTGAACAGGTACGCCAGCTATCTTACTATTCCAACCTGGGACTATTCTGGGAAGTCATGGCACCTGTTTTCTTTGAAATGTCCGATATCTACGACGAAGGGGGATTTAAAGGTGTCCCCGATGCCATGAATTTCTTAGTTAACGGCATTTTTGCGATCGCCGGACGACCGATTTACCACCATGCTTACATCCGGGGTGAATGTTACGAAATTATCCCCAAATCTAAGGGTTTTACCTGGTTATACGAAGCTGCATTACCCTATGTAGAAGCTATCTTCTATCGTACTGCTCCTTTCCGTGGTACAAAATCTTACAATGCCCAAGCAAAACAGATACCAGAGGATCAGAAAGATTTCCACTATGGTATCCTTTATGCTGACGTTTTCCCTGTAGGTACTGCTGGAATTCCCCCCACATTGTTAATGCAAGATATGCTGCATTTCCTGCCACAATATTTAGTAGATTATTACCAGCAATATTGTCGCGGTGAAGATGATATGTTGATTCAGTTGGGAATTACTTTTCAAAGGTCAATGTATAATGTAACTTCTGCAGTAATTCAAGCTTTACGCACAGCACTTTTATATCCTTTAGATGACCCCAATCCCAAACATTTACAAGAAAATCGGGACTTTTTTGAAGCGCAATTAAATCGTTTTTGTCGTCCAGAATATGGGATGAGAAATGCAGCACGTCTGAAGGATATTCAACGACAAGATTATCGGTAATATCAGTTCAGTTATGGCAAACATCTGTGTCTGGGAATGAAAATAATTATTAGGAGTGTTGTTTAAAAAGATTACAGCACATTACTGGTGAAGTACAAATACTATAAAGGGTGCAAGCATTGCACCCCTACCCTTGTAATTCATTTGCTTACTTTTTTTAGATTAAATAATCCCAGCTTGTTGAAAAATTTTTTCTGGTGTAATTTCTAGTCCTGCAAGTAGGGAATCTTCTAAATTCTCCTGACTACGTTTAGTTTGAGGAAGAGAATCGGGGTAGAAAATAGTAACAGTTTTTGCTTTAGTATCAATAATCATATTTTTGAATTTTATAGTTTATTTTTGTTGGTAAATGGTCAAAAAATTACCATTTACCAATTGTTAATTATCCCATAAGAATTACGGTATCAATAACGTGAATGACTCCATTATCAGCTTCGATATTTGCTGCTAAAACCGTGGCGTTTTTCACTTCAAAACCATCAGTACAATCAATCTTAATAGTAGAACCTTCCACAGAAGTTACTGTTGACAATTTTGCTAAATCAGCCTGCATTAATTTACCCGGTACAACGTGATATGTGAGAATTCTTGCTAACTGGGGAGTATTTTGCACCAGAGTTTGAATAGTTCCTGGAGGTAATTTTGCAAAAGCCTCATCATTGGGTGCAAAAACTGTAAAAGGACCAGGACTTTTTAATGTTTCTACTAAACCAGCAGCTTGTACAGCCTCAACCAAGGTATTAAACGAACCAGCACCAACAGCAATATCAACTATATCTGCCATGTTTTCACCATTACTCTCATAAATATTGTAAAGGATAGTAAAGTATAACCGGGTTGGGGGGTTAGGTTTTCTTCCCTGTTCCTCGTTTCCTGGATTTTAGAATATTGTACCGATTATATTGATTCTCAAGTGCGATACCCGAAGAGTTACATACTGCAAGATTAATGTCAATTTTTGTAAAAAATGCCAAAAAACAGCTTTAGTCTGACATCGCAATCAAAATTATTGAGAATAGTGTCATCATGGCAACGAGATTTCTAGGTTTCCAAACGGTGTTTTGTGTTAAAATAAGGTATTCGTTTGGTTTCCCCTGCAAATTTTTATGTTATGATTCATTGACATTTATCTTTGTCATCAGCATTGCGATCGCACTCTTAAATAAAATTTTGTCAAAAATTTCCAAAAAGTTCTTTCCTCTTCCAGAGCAATGAAAATCATTGAGAATAGTGTCATCAAGGCAACGAGATTTCTAGGTTTCCAAACGGTGTTTTGTGTTAAAATAAGGTATTCGCTTGTTTTCCCCTGCAAATTTTTATGTTATGATTCATTGACATTTATCTTTATCATCAGCATTGCGATCGCACTCTTAAATAAAATTTTGTCAAAAATTTCCAAAAAGTTCTTTCCTCTTCCAGAGCAATGAAAATCATTGAGAATAGTGTCATCAAGGCAA